>JAFNAU010000093.1 GCA_017860335.1 Bacteroidota bacterium | reverse complement strand
TTTTGGACGAACTGTTTTACCTGTTTGTCCGATCTGACGGGCATATTCGGCAAATCCTTCGTCCACCGTTACACGACTGGCAGCCCATTCGGCTTTCACGCCCTGCGCTTTCAGCGCTTCGGCAAGTTGTTTCACCAGCTGCATATTGTCGGATACTGCTCCGCGTCCACCGGAAACGATAACATCGGCATCGAACAGGCTTTGGGACAAAATACCCGTACGTCCGGTCACGGCAGTTGGAACTTCGAAAGTTCCGGCACGTGCAGTGGATACCTGCGGGAAGACAAACCCAAGAATAGTAGCTAGTTTACTTTCACCGTAGGTCGGACGACGGGAGTGAAGAATAGGCCGGACAACTACTTTTTGTTTTTTGTTGACATAATCGCCTATCGAAAGTCCGGTACAATCTAGGAAGTACAAGATATTCTTCAAGACGATCATCTTCCACTACGATCACTTCGTCGCTTCCGTGTTCGAATAACTGGGTGGCTAATGATTTTACATTTTTGCCAATCAACACAGTCATTATCTTCGTGTCGTTGCCCAGCTCGTCGGCAAGTTTACGGGCAGGAGTGAGCAATTCGAGTGACGGACGTGTGATTTTGCCGTTGGCAAGTTCAGCCCAGGTGATAATTCCCTTGGCGCCGTTGCGGATGTCAGTTACCGGAAAATCTGCGGGAGCTTCTGTTACCTTTTCCGCGGTGCTTGCTTTCTCGCCCATGACGTTTCCGCCGCCTTTGATGTTGGCTATCAGGCTGTCAACGAGTGCAGTTTCACTGTGTCCCGCTGATAACATCACCGGAGGACGTTCGCTGACCATATTCACCACGTTGGCAACAATGGTTGGTGAGCCGTTGATACCCACTTTGGTAGTATCCACTTTCACATCATCGGCACTGAAAACAGTTAACGATGAATTACGGGCTTTGATGGCGCCAATCAATGATGGTTTGCGCGGAGAAATACCGGTAGGAGCAATGGAAATGGCGCAGGGCATCGGAAGTTTCATCATCTGATAACCGCCTTCGATAATTCGTTTGGCTATGATGTTTCCTTTTCCGTCAGCCTTGATGCTTTCAACGAAAGTAGCCTGAGGAATACCGAGGTATTCAGCCACCTGCGAAGGTACGTGAGCCGTGTCACCATCGCTGGTCTGACGTCCGGCAATTACGATAAACGGTTCTTTACTGTCTTTGGTGAAACCCAGGTGTTGCAGCATGCACGCTATTGACATACCGGTAGCATAGGTGTCGCTTCCGCCGAGTTTGCGGTCGGAGAGGAGATACACTTCATCGTAGCCCAGCGAAATAGCCTTGCGCAGTGAAGGTTCGAAAGAGGTTGGTCCCATGGAGCAGGCAATCATCCGTGCATCGGGATATTGTTTTTTGAGTTGCAGACCGGCTTCCAGCGCAAACTGGCAGTCGATGTTGATGATGGATTTCGCTTTCGTTCTGTCCATCAGTCCGTCTTCTCCCATCCGCATCTCGGAGGGTAGCGGAACTTGTTTTATTAAATTTATAATCGTTAGTGACATAAGAGTTAAATTAAAATCCGGCTTCCCTTCCCTCACCATATAAGGAGGTGATTAATATTTTCTGAGAGTTATCGGATGAATGATTAATTGTAAAAAAGTGCCTTATTTCATTTGGTAATTTCTAAATATTCCCCCTTGAGGGGGTTAGGGGGCTTTTACATATTCTGCCAGTCCGGTCCGTTGCCTCCGTTGGGAACTGACCATGTAATACCATCGCCGGGTGATTTAATATCGCATGTCTTGCAGTGCATGCAGTTTTCAGCGTGAATACGCAGTTCCTTGTTGCCGTTTTTGTCGGTATGAATTTCATACACTTCCGACGAACAGAAATACTGGCAGGGTGCGCCGTATTCTTCGATGTTCACCGTTTTGAAGCTCTGAGGGTTATTCACTTTGACGTGAGCCACCTGTTGTTCATCATGATTTACACCTGAAAAATATACATCCGTAGCTTTATCAAATGTCAGCACTTTATCCGGTTCTAGTTTATTTTTGTAACGTTCGTGGAAAAGTGTTTTCTTGTATTCACTCAGTTTTTTGGTAGTGTCTTTGTCGGCTTCTGTTTTAAGTTTTCCGGCAAATCCTGCACCACCTGTAACAAGGTCAGTTCCGAAATTGAGCACACCTGCAACCATCCCTTTGGCAAATCCCTGACGGACATTGCGGGTTGGGTACATATCTTTGTAGATCAGACTGTCCTTAATAAATTCATCGTATTGTTTGAGGGTATTTTCGGTGAAATCGTTTTTACTGAACGCGATGGAAGCGGTTTTGGCAGCCTGCATTCCGGATGCAATTGCCAGGTGAATACCTTTCAACGCGGGCATTGCCAGAAATCCGGCACTGTCGCCAACAATCAGTGCATTGTCCACGTAGAGTTTCGGCAAAGAATACCATCCGCCTTCGGGAAGTGTTTTAGCTCCGTATTCCACCAGTTTCCCGCCTTTCAGTATATTGGCAATAAACGGATGTGTTTTCCAAACCTGAAACGCGTTGTGCGTATCAAATGTCGGGTCTTCATAATCAAGCCCTACCACTAATCCTATGGCAACTTTATTATCGTTAAGACCATATACAAATCCACCGCCGAATTCATCGCGGAGCGGATAACCCATGGTGTGATACACTTCACCCGGAGCAATATTTCCTTCGGGAACACTCCACAGTTCTTTCACACCGAGCGAGTAGATTTGTTCGTTTTTTCCTTTCGCGAGATCAAATTTCTGAATGAGTTTCTTAGCCAGACTTCCGCGTGTACCTTCGGCGAAAATCGTCAGTTTCGCTTCGATGCGGTTTCCTGCCTGGAAGTTTTCCAGCTGGTTACCATGATGATCCACACCGGTGTTGATGGTTTTAGCGCCGATCACTTTTCCATTATCATACAGAATTTCACTGACAGCAAATCCCGGATATATTTCCACGCCTTTCTCTTCGGCTTTTTTTGCCAGATAACGGCAAATCTGTCCAAGTGAAGCGGTGTAATTGCCTTTGTTGCTCATGTAGGGCGGATGAAACGGAACGTGTATCTTCCCGTTTTCGCTCAGCATCATCATGGCATCTTTGGTGACTTTTGCATTGAAAGGAATTTCAGCAAAATCAACGTCGGGTAAAAGCGATTTAAATACATCAGTTTTGATTACAGCGCCCGACAGGATATGACTTCCCACGGAAGCGCCTTTCTCAATCAGTAAAATACGACGTTCTAATCCGGCGGACTTTAATAAGTCAGCAAGATGAATGGCCGTTGCCAATCCGGAAGGTCCACCTCCGATAATCAGCACATCCGTATTAACGGTATCAGCAGTACTCATTGTTTGTGTTTTGTAAGTTATTATTGAAGTTTTTATATGATGCAAAATAATTGTTATGATTTACTGAAGTAACAATTTGGTATGGTCAAAAATTGCCTTCTTAAATCGAACCGCAAAGATAATTAATAATCAATTAAAAGACCTTTAATCAATGGCTAAATTGAAGCAAAATTCTACAGCAGACCTATCGGTTGTTTTTTGTCGGCTAGTATAATAAAAATCTCCGGCTTTATAATTAAGTTAAACCGGAGATATCAGATTCGACTCTTAATAAGCCAGTATTGAGTACCTTCAAATGCTTCGTACTACATTTTTATAGGAAGTTTTAAGGAATTATACAGTGCAGTTTATGCTTTTACTGGTTTTACACCTATACCTGGCAGGTCTGACGCTATCATCTTTCCATTTTGCAGGGTTGCTCCATCGAACGTGTCGTTCTGAATAAGCAAAGCTCCGTCCAGATCGGCAAAGTCGAGACCGGGCGCCAGTTGTGTGGCAGCCGAAATTGCGCAGGATGTTTCAGTCATGCAACCGATCATCACTTTCATCCCCAACGCCTGAGCCAGATTGCGCATTTGCCAGGCTTCGCGCATGCCGGTGCATTTCATCAGTTTGATGTTGATGCCCGAAAACACTCCTTTCATGCGTTCCACATCCCGGAGACGCTGTACGGATTCGTCAGCAAATATGGGCAGCGGACTTTCTTCAGTCAGCCAGGCGATTGGATCGAGATTATATTTCGGCATCGGTTGCTCTATCATTACAATTCCTTTTTCCTTCAGCCATAAAATCATGTCCAGTGCCAGATGTTTGTCTTTCCATCCCTGATTGGCATCTACTGCCAGTGGTAAATCAGTCACTGAACGGATAGTTTCAATCATTCGTTTGTCTTCTGTTCCGCCCAGTTTAACTTTCAGAATTTTGAACAGACCTTCCACCTCACGGACTTTCTGCCGGACAACTTCATCGGTATCAATTCCGATGGTGAACGTGGTGTTCGGTACATTTTCCTTTTTCAATCCCCAGAGCTGATGCCAGGGTTTCCCGATAATTTTACCTGCCAGATCGTGTAAAGCTATATCGATAGAAGCCTTTGCCGCTGTATTATTTTCACAGATAGAATCCACGTAATGAAGAATTTCATCCAGTTCCAGCGGATTGGAGAAGCCACCGAGATCCACTTTTTTCAGAAATTCAATCACTGAAGCCTGAGTTTCGCCCAGATAGGGGGGCATGGCAGCCTCACCATAACCGACAAGTCCGTCATATTCAATAGTTGTGAGAACAACCGGAGTAGTTTTACGCGAATAATTTGAAATGTTGAAAGCGTGTTTGAGCTGCAGATCGTAAGGTTTCCAGGTTAGTTTCATTTTACTTCCGGTGGTTGATGCAGTTTTTTTTACCAGATTATCGGCCAATGCCGGCAGATTTATCATACTCACTCCTCCAATGACAGCTAAACTTTTGAGAAAATCACGTCTTTTCTGTCCCATAATATTTTTAATGTATTTATTTACTTGTTATCGTTGAGGTGTACCAGGGATGGGCAAATAAGTTCCAATATCCGTTCAGGGCAATTCCGTCAATCCGTTTGGCTCCGATGAACCGCGCATGATTGTAGCTGTCGTAATCGCTGCTTGCCGGATCAAAACTGTTGATTCTGATCTCGCCGGATGAATGGATGAATTTCATATCTCCAATATAAATGGCTACGTGCACAATGCCGGGTTTTTGTGGATCGGAAGGATTTCTTTTCCCGAAAAACAGCAGGTCTCCCTTACGGAGATTTCCCCATCCGGCACTCGTGTCGACTTCAGTGCCGCAATAGTATTGCTGCGAAGCATCCCGCGGTAGAATAATTCCGTGCATAAAAAATACCGTTTTGGTGAATCCGCTGCAATCCATCCCGCGACTGGTGGTGCCACCCCAGAAATAGGGCAATCCCATGAAAGTCTTACCCAGTTTGATTATGCTGTTGGCACTCAGATTAACTTCCCGGTGTTGCATCAAGCGCATATCTTCTTTCTTTACATAACCTGTTTTTCCATCCGGTAGTGTAACACTGCAATATTTCGACCTGGCTGATTTCGATTCGGTCATCACCAGCATATCACCCATGATTGCTTCTGTAATCTGGTCGGATTTTTTTTGGGGATTTTTCAGAACCCGTGTTTGATGTGAAATGATGATCGCTTTGGGGAGTCGGTTATACTCATTAAGTTGTGTAAGGTTTATCCGTTCAATATTGTCGGTACTGGTCCACCCGATGTACATGTCGGGTGTCTGTATTTGCAACCATCCTCCTTTTTTTTGTAATATTTTCACTGGTGTGCCCATGAGCGCTTGCGTGGTGAGTTCAGCTCCGAAATTTGGTTTCTCGCGGATAAATATGGCGGATAAAGGTACTATTCCCCAATAGTTTTCGCCGAATGATGAATCAGGCAGAACACGAATACTGTCTTTTACTTCGGGTTGAACCTGTCTGATTTCCGATATCAGTGTCTGATGAATACCGGCATCCGAAATTTCTCCTTTCAGTACACTTTCGCTGCCGTTTTCATTAAGATTTACCTCATAGATGCAGACACGCTTATCAGGTACCAGTTTCTTTTGTACTTCCGATATGATGTTTTGTATGGCTGTGGTTTGTGCTGTACCTGCAACACAGAAAATAATGCTGAAAAGTGAGAGTAATAAAAGCTTTTTCATGGATTTTGTGAACTTTCAAAGTTATCAACTGCAAATATAAGTTTTTTTTAAAAGCAAAGCCTGAATTCGTCATTTATTTCGGTGTTTTAGACAAATTCGGGTTTAGAGTTGGGTGTAAAAACATGAAATACGAGGACTTACAAAATATTGATTTTATTTTTCCTTATTAAGATCTTATCATATTGTGGGTTAAGTCATTTTTTGTTAACTTTGCAAACTTAAAAATATACAGGTCGGATGACTAACGCAGAGTTATAACACATTAAATATCAAAAAAATATATGTTTGAGTCATTAAGTGAAAGGTTAGAACGGTCGCTGAAAATCCTCAAAGGGGAAGGAAAAATTACCGAAATAAACGTAGCGGAAACCCTCAAGGAAGTGCGCAAAGCATTGCTGGATGCCGACGTCAATTTCAAAACAGCCAAAACATTTACAGAATCGGTGAAAGCGAAAGCCATGGGGCAGAATGTGCTCACTTCGGTGAAACCGCAACAGCTGATGGTGAAGATTGTGCACGATGAACTGACGCAACTCATGGGTGGCAGCAGTGTGGATATCAATCTGAAAGGTTCTCCTGCTGTCATTTTAATGTCTGGTCTTCAGGGTTCGGGTAAAACTACTTTCTCGGGAAAACTGGCAAACCTGCTGAAAACCAAACGGGGAAAAAATCCTTTGCTGGTTGCCGGCGACGTGTATCGTCCTGCTGCCATCGAACAGTTGAAAGTGCTTGGAGCGCAGCTCAATGTGCCTGTTTACTTCGACGAAACCAGTAAAAACCCTGTAGCCATTGCCGAAGCTGCTATCAAACATGCCAAACAGTACGGTCATGATGTGGTAATTGTCGATACTGCAGGTCGTCTGGCAGTGGATGAACAGATGATGAATGAAATTACAGCAATCAAAAAAGCCATTAATCCGCAGGAAATTTTATTTGTGGTGGACTCAATGACGGGTCAGGATGCTGTAAATACAGCCAAAGAATTCAACGACCGGCTGAATTTCGACGGGGTAATCCTTACTAAACTTGATGGTGATACTCGCGGTGGTGCAGCTCTGTCTATCCGCTCGGTGGTCGATAAACCCATCAAATTTGTAGGTATCGGCGAAAAAATGGATGCGCTGGACATATTCTATCCCGAACGTATGGCCGACCGAATACTGGGTATGGGTGATATCGTTTCGCTGGTTGAAAAAGCACAGGAACAATACGATGAGGAAGAAGCACGCCGCCTGAGCAAGAAGATTGCTAAAAATCAGTTTGACTTTGACGATTTCATGTCCCAAATACAGCAGATAAAAAAAATGGGTAATATCAAAGACCTGGCTTCTATGATACCCGGCATGGGCAAACAGTTGAAGGATATTGATATTGACGATAACGCGTTCAAAGGTATTGAAGCCATCATCCATTCGATGACACCGCTGGAGCGAAAAACTCCTACAGTGCTGAATGGCAGCCGTAAAAGCAGGATTGCAGCCGGCAGCGGAACCACAATCATCGAAGTCAACCGGCTGCTCAAGCAGTTTGACCAGATGAGTAAGATGATGAAAATGGCATCGCATCAAGCAAAAATTAAAAAGACGATAACAATTTAGCCCCGTAAAAATCTTCACAACAGAATTTTTGGGGCTTTTTTGATAGAATTAATAACGAAATTCCCACTTTGGGAGGGAGATTAAAAGGAGGTAAATATGATATTAATTGATGGAAAAGTAATCGCCGAACAGGTGAAGGCGGAAATTGCCGGAGAAGTAAAGGAAATGATTGCTGCCGGTAAGAAAAGACCGCATTTGGCCGTAATAATTGTCGGACACGACGGAGGTAGTGAAACCTACGTGGCAAGTAAGGTGAAATCGTGTGAACAGTTAGGTTTTAAATCGACCAAAATTGAATACGAAGATACTATAAGCGAAGCGGAACTGCTGTCGAAAATTGAAGAATTGAATAAGGATGCAGATGTGGACGGATTTATCGTTCAGCTTCCGCTCCCCAAACATATTTCGGAGCAGAAAGTAATTGAAGCCATTGATTACCGCAAGGATGTTGACGGTTTTCACCCGATAAATATCGGCCGGATGTCAATCGGAATGCCATGCTATGTTTCGGCAACTCCATCGGGCATCATCGAACTGCTGAAACGCTATGAAATACCGACTTCCGGAAAACATTGCGTGGTGATAGGCCGCAGCAATATCGTGGGCAAACCCATTGCGTCGCTGATGATGCAGAAATCCGTACCGGGTGATGCTACAGTAACGGTTTGTCATAGCCGCACCCGCAATCTGAAAGAAATAACCCTGCAAGCAGACATCATCATTGCAGCGCTTGGAAAACCGGAATTTCTGACTGCCGATATGGTGAAAGACGGTGTCGTAATCATCGATGTAGGAACAACGCGGGTTCCTTCGACAGAAACAAAAAGCGGTTTTCGTCTGAAAGGCGATGTGAAATTCGATGAGGTTGCCCCGAAATGTTCATACATTACTCCCGTGCCGGGCGGAGTAGGGCTGATGACGATTGTTTCGCTGCTGAAAAATACACTGCTTGCTGCGAAAGGTGAAATCTACGGATAAAATCTGTCGTTCAAGCATCGTTTAAAAACATAAAAACAGGTCTGAAAATATTCCTTCTCCGGAAATTTTCAGACCTGTTTTTTTATTCTTTTTCAGGAAAATTATTTCTTGCCCGCTTTTAGCTGATAATTCAGTCCGACGGAAAATGCAGGAATGAATTCATAGTTTCGTCCTGCAACCATACCATTGTTGTTGTCACTAACAAAATTCAGTTCCCCGCCAAAGCTTAAACCCAGATAGTTTGTCAGCAAAAAACTGGCTTCCAGACCCAATCTTCCGACAGGTGTGAGGCTGCTGTTTGAAGCTGCTATAGCCGGTGAGGTTATCTCATTACGCAACTGTAATCCGGTTCCTAAAAACAATCCCAGATCATATCTTTTCAGTGAGTAGGTTTCTTCGAGCAGATTTATCAGACTAATGGTGAGGTCTGCAGTAATAAACTCCGAACCAAACTTAACTTAACGACCGGATTGTTATGATAGGCACTGAGCCATTTATAGCTGTTGTAGCCTGCATACCCTCTCAAACCGATTACAGGTGTAAATCTTCTTCCGAAAGTGGCGCGGATGGTCGTTCCTGAGTTATCTCTTAACGAAAATCGTACACCATCATTTCCCGACAAAAAATCATTCCCTTCGGCCATATACCAGTTAGAACCTACGTTTATACCCGTGTACCAGTAAGGACTAAAAGTTCGAGTTTCGTATTCGAGAATATCCTGTGCAAAGACGTGACTTGATAACAAGGCCAGAATTAAAATAGAAAGTATTTTTTTTATCATTGTTTGTAACTTTTACAGAAAACATTTGTCATCGGTCCGGCTTCCGGCATGGATACCTGATCCTGGATTTTACAAAAAAATCACTGAAATGTACCGGAATAAGAACTGTAAAACGCCATTCTGATAGTTTGTAGTTTGGTTTTCTGAAGTTCTGATTTATTTTTCAAAATTAAGAATTTATTTTGATATTCGCTAAGTTCCTGCTGACTAATTTCTTAAGTATTGACAGGCGTGAGTTGTTTTGTAATTGATTATTTCGGCTTATATTTGCAAAAAATCATATCATCATGAATGTTATATTTACCACTCCCGATGAGTATGTGGCTCAACTTCCCGATGACCGGCGGGAAATTATTCAGAAATTAAGAAGTGTTTTGCGGGAAAATCTTCCAGAAGGTTATCGCGAAGAGATCAGCTATGGCATGATTGGATATGTGGTTCCGCATTCGCTGTATCCCGATGGGTATCAGTCTAATCCAAAATTGCCATTACCCTTTATAAATCTGGCCTCTCAGAAAAATTATATTGCGTTGTATCACATGAGCATTTCTGCGATGCCGGAACTTCTCGAATGGTTTCAAACCGAATATCCGAAACACAGTAAATCCAAACTGGATATGGGGCGCGGCTGCATACGGTTCAAAAAACCCGATGAAATACCCTGTGAACTAATTGCAGAACTTGCCCGTCGTGTGAGTGTGGAAGCCTGGATTGAAGTATACGAAAGAGTAATGAAAAGAAAAAAGAAATGAAGTTTCACGGTGTAAGAATTTTTCAACTCAACATTGGCAATTTCAAAAAGGGGGCGGCCATGACAATACCGGAAATTGGTATTTTCGTCGGGAAAGGAATGCAACATGATACAGAACTTCTTCGCCACGAGTTTGGCCATATTCTTCAGCACCGCAAATGGGGTTTCTGGTTTTTCTGGCATTACATAGTCTCAGCCAGCCTCAAAAGTGCCCGTAATCAGAAAAGAAAAAATGCACCGCATATGCACACCTGGACCGAGTGGTCGGCCAACTGGCTTGCCTACCAGTACTTTGACAAACCCATCGACTGGAATTTCCGCAGATTTCCCATTGCTCCGGCTGGTGAAAGCCGCATTTCAAAGCCGAAATTTTCAGCCAGCAATCAGATATTTATCGAAGAGTGGCTTGAAGCATAAACTGTTTACTTGCCTGAAAATAATAAAGCCCGCTGTTAACGGGCTTTATGGTTATATTTGCTGAATTCATTCTTACAGACTTCCGGAAACGAATTATCCGTTCATTGATAT
>JAFNAU010000092.1 GCA_017860335.1 Bacteroidota bacterium | reverse complement strand
GTGGACAGGAGCAAAAATTACGTTTACACGACCGACAGAACACAAGCCGAGAAAATTGCCGGCGCATTCTGGAAAACTAATCTGTTGAAAACGCCGGAATATATCGAAAGTACATCGTGGTTCGACGATGGCTTTGCCAGTTTTCATCAGAAACGTTTTTTCATACTGAAAGACACGCTGCTGAAGAATAAAACCACCTCTCAGCCACTTCAGGTAGATTATCTGATACTGTCCAATAAAATTAAGCCCAAAATGGAGCAGATACTCAAATGTGTTCATCCCCGAACAGTTGTAGCTGATAAAAGCATCTCGAAATGGTACACCGCCTATGCCGGTGAAGTTTGCCGAACTCAAGGCATTAACTTCTGGTCTGTTGCCGAGAAAGGTGCGTTTGTTGTTAATTTTAAGTGATTAACACGTTTAGCTTAAGAATTTACGCTGTTTGACACGTTTTTTTGTTACTTTTGCAACAATTTTCAGAAATCAGGAGATTATTATTTGTTAGTTTACAACTGTTTCACTCTTTATTAATTAAAAAATAAATGATAACAAAAATCATTGCTGAAGAGCTGGTTCACAAGACTAAAATTGAAATTGAAAACGCCGAAAATATTGTAATTGTTACACATGTAGGTCCGGATGGCGATGCAATGGGTGCTTCGCTGGGCTTGTGGCATTTTCTGATGACCATCGAAAAAGTACCACAGGTAATTGTACCGACTCCATTTCCAAATTTCCTGGCATGGATGCCCGGAGCTGATAAAACGCTCACTTACAGTCGTGATAAGGAAAAAGCGGATGAATGCATTCAGAATGCTGATCTGATATTTATACTCGATTTCAATGCTTCCAACCGGATGGATAAGGTGGCTGACGCTGTCGTTGCTTCCAAAGCAAAGAAAGTGATGATCGACCATCACCTGGAACCTGAACACTTTACAAACATTATCATATCCTATCCCGAAATCTCGTCCACCAGCGAACTGGTATTCAGGCTTATATGCCGGATGGGACAATTTTCGGACATCAACCTGGCCTGTGCCGAATGTATTTACACCGGCATGATGACCGATACCGGCGGATTTACATACAATTCCAATCACGAGGAAATTTATTCCATCATCTACGAACTGATCAGACTGGGTGTGGATAAGGACGATATTTACCGGAAGGTGTACAATACCTTTTCGGCCGACAGAATGCGACTAATGGGGTATTGCCTGTACAAGAAAATGAAAATTTATCCCGAATATCAGGCTGCGTTGATTACACTGACCCAAAAAGAACTTCAGGAATTTAATTACGATAATGGTGATGCTGAGGGTTTTGTAAATATTCCGTTATCTATCAAGGGTATTAACTTCACCGTTTTCATGCGTGAAGATCCTGCAAAAATTAAAGTATCCCTGCGCTCTCAAGGCACTTTTCCGGCAAATAAATTCGCCGCGGAAGTATTTGGAGGTGGCGGGCACCTGAACGCTTCCGGTGGCGAAAGTTACACCACGCTCGACGAGGCAGTGCGTAAATTTGAAGAAGCATTACCTTTATATACTGAATTTTTATAGCCTGGCTGAACGTTCCGGGAGCTGGTATCGTTCCGGTTTTGGCTCACTTTCGACTTAATTATCTTACTATCTGAAGTTTTCCTTCAGATATATTTTCAAAGCGAGTATAAAACGAGCATGAACGCAGTCGTTCATCAATTCAGATGAATTGAAAATCAACGAGACAATTAAAAAAAACTCTTTCGAGTTAAAATCGAATGCGAGTTACATGTGACCATAAAAAAATAATTATTTACATATGAAATATATTATTATCCTTGGTGATGGTATGGCCGATGAACCGGTTTCATCTATCGGAAATCAAACACCGTTGCAGTTTGCCAAAAAACCGTATATCGATAAGTTGGCTTCCATGGGACGCTGCGGAATGCTTGATACTATTCCGCAAGGTTTTGCACCCGGCAGTGAAATTGCCAATCTTTCGGTTCTGGGTTAT
Source organism: Bacteroidota bacterium (assembly GCA_017860335.1). Classification (GTDB taxonomy): domain Bacteria; phylum Bacteroidota; class Bacteroidia; order Bacteroidales; family Paludibacteraceae; genus UPXZ01. The sequence goes on along the minus strand of JAFNAU010000092.1, from coordinate 5,325 downwards.
GATCTGAATGAATGTTTCGAAGGGCGGGGTACGCTTGAAGCTGCCAGTATTGGTGTTGAAATCGGTGAAAATGAGATGGCTATGCGATGCAACCTGATTTGCATTAAGGACGGAAAAATCAAAAATCATTCGGCCGGTCACATCAGCACCGAAGAGGCTGACGTATTAATCCGGTTTCTTCAGGAAAAATTAGGCGATGACCGGGTAAGTTTCCACACAGGTGTTTCCTATCGCCACCTGCTGAAACTTAAAAACGGAAATAAAAATATCAGTTGCACACCACCACATGATGTTCCGGGCACAGAATTCAGGGATGTAATGATACAACCCTTAGCTTCTAAAGCAAAAGAAACAGCCGATTATCTGAACGAACTAACCATAAAGTCTCAACAGATACTCGAAAATCATCCGATAAATCTGAAACGGGCTGAACTGGGAAAAGACAAAGCCAACAGCATCTGGGTATGGTCGCCTGGCTACAAACCTCAGATGAAGAAAATGACTGAGATTTATCCCGTTAATAGCGGCTCTGTCATTTCGGCTGTCGATTTAATCAAGGGAATCGGAATATATGCCGGTCTGAAGAGTATTTATGTCGAAGGAGCAACCGGACTTTACACGACCAATTACGAAGGAAAAGCGCAGGCAGCCATTGATGCTCTGAAAACCGATGACTTTGTGTATCTGCACATCGAAGCCAGCGACGAAGCCGGACATGAGGGCGATGTGGATTTGAAAACCAAAACCATTGAATACCTCGACAGCCGTATCGTAAAACCGATTATGGAAGAATTACTTACGTGGAACGAGCCGGTTACCATCGCACTTCTCCCCGACCACCCTACTCCTTGCGCCATACGTACTCATACCAATACACCGGTGCCTTTCGTCATTTACCATACCGGAAATATTCCCGATCAGGTAATGTGTTACGACGAGTTCACATGCCAGTCAGGAAGTTTCGGGTTGTTAAAAGGAAATGAATTCATTAACGAAGTGTTCAGAAATCAGCCCGGCAGCACAGACTGATAAGTTGCGACAACAAACGTCAATACTCAATTTCAAAAATCTGTGCAGAAATGCACAACTTAAAATTACAATATTCACTATTTGAATAAAAACCTGCATGAAATATTACAGTACAAATAAAAACACTCCCGAAGTATCGCTGGAAACAGCAGTGATTAAGGGATTGGCAGATGACAAGGGTCTGTTTATGCCTGAGAATATCAATGTATTACCTCAGGACTTCTTCGATACCATACAAACGATGAGTTTTCAGGAAATTGCATACAAAGTGGCAGAAGCTTTTTTCGGTGAAGATATTGAACCGGCATCCCTGAAAGAAATTGTTTACGATACCCTGAATTTTGACATTCCGCTGGTGGAGGTGGAGAAAAATATCTACAGCCTTGAACTTTTTCATGGCCCCACACTGGCATTTAAAGATGTTGGAGCCCGGTTTATGTCACGCGTGTTGGCCTATTTTATCGGAAAGCAGAAAAAAACAGAACCAGTGAATGTGCTGGTAGCCACTTCGGGCGACACCGGAAGCGCAGTAGCTAATGGTTTCCTGGGTGTGGATGGTATCCGCGTGTTTGTGCTTTATCCGAAAGATAAAGTCAGCAAAATTCAGGAAAGTCAGTTTACCACGCTGGGCAAAAATATCACCGCACTTGAGGTGGACGGAACTTTTGACGATTGTCAGCGGCTGGTGAAAACCGCGTTTCTGGATGAGGAACTCAACACGAAAATGCGACTGACATCCGCTAATTCGATCAATGTAGCGCGCTTCCTGCCACAGGCTTTTTATTATTTCTACGCCTGGTCACAGTTACGTTCCATGCACCCGAAATTAACAGCCGAAGAGCTGGAAGCTGTTATTTGTGTCCCGAGTGGTAATTTTGGAAACCTGACAGCCGGGCTTATTGCCAAAAGAATGGGACTGCCTGTTAAGCGCTTCATCGCAGCCAACAACCGAAATGATATTTTCCTGCAATACCTGAAAACCGGAGTTTATAATCCGAAAGCCTCTGTTGCAACCATTGCAAATGCTATGGACGTGGGTGATCCAAGTAATTTCGCACGCATCCTTGACCTGTACGGACACTCGCACGAGGCTATCTGCAAGGATATAAGCGGTATCAGTTATTCCGATAATCAGATTTGTAAAACATTGAAGAACTGTTATACCGAAACCGGTTATCTGCTTGATCCGCACGGAGTCTGCGCTTACCAGGCACTGAAAGACAGACTTGAAGAAAATGAGAATGGTATTTTCCTGGAAACTGCTCATCCGGCAAAGTTTGCCGAAACAGTAGAGGGCATTATCGGCGAACCTGTCATCATTCCCGCTAAACTGCTGGAATTTATGAAAGGAACAAAGAAAAGCATTGCTATGAACAAGGAATTTGATGCATTCAAAAGGTATTTGATGGACTTACAAAACTAAGAACTCTTTTTGCATTCATAATTAATGTGTGCCCGATATAAAACTGAGATAAAATAACGTCTCCTTGCTACTGCACGAATTCATCGTGTTGCAGTAAGGAGATTTTTTATGGAATCGTTCCCGGGTGATAAAAGGGCGCGGGAGCAAGGAGAGGAGGTTATAGCCAGTTATTTAATTCTAAATGAATTGAGAAATTTGTTTACAACTTCGATGTCGATATTCTTTCCTCCGGCACTAGTCATAATGATATTTCCGTCAACCATATAAACTCTACTTTTAATAATTCCTTCTCCGTCGAAAACCTTACAAATTGATTCCATTCCGTTGTAATTCTTGTATTTTATTTCAGAGAATATAAAATTAGTTCCACCTAACTTGGTCGCAGAACTTGTCAGCATTGCTTGGAATGCTATATTGAGAGAGTTCGGGTCAGTTTTAATTATCTCTTTCAGATTGTTCGGAACTGCATTATATGCAACAAAGTACATAAATGGTCCGTTCTTGTCTTTTCCTTGTAAAATCATATTTGTGATTGAAACTCCAAGTCCAGGGTCTGTCGTTTCGGTTATTTCAACTTTATATTCTGTTTTTGGAAACTCAATATCAAACTTAGGTTCTGTTTGTTTTGTTTCTTCTGTCTTGCTTAAGTCTTTGTTTTCTGTTTTAGTCTGTCCTTTGGAACAGGAAGCAAGTAACGTCAAGATAATGATAAGTCTAAGAAATTCAAAATGTCTTGATTTGTTATTCATAAGTTAGTTTTTTGTTTTTTATAATTAGCCATAATACCAAAGTATGCGTTACGCTTTTCCTGTATACGTTGCTACCGGACGAATACTTTCATGCTGTAAAACAAGATTGTGTTTAGTCATCGTTCCCACGCGATAAAATCGCGCGGGAGCAAGGAGATTTTTTATGGCATCTGTATTGGTACGGATCACAAATCTGCGACAGCAGTGGGATTAGCGGCTGGCATTTTTTATTATTTTCCCCGTTTTTATAATTTCATTCTTTAATTTTAATCTATAGATATAAACTCCATTATCAATACTATTAACATCTATATTACTTTCATACAATACAGGTTTATTTTTTATTATTACTCTACCATGAATATCACATAATTCAAAATCTAAAGGTGACAATAATTTAGATCTAACAAAAATGAAGTCTGACGCAGGGTTCGGATATACAGTTATAAACTCATCTAATTTGATATTTTTAACATCTGTTATTACAAGAGGTGTTCCCCAGGTACTTGAACCTTTTTTATAATATACAAGTTTATTATCTTCCCCACCAAAACTGAACGCATTACTACAACTGTAATACGGCCCTCCTAACCCTTTAATATAAGTAAATTCAGGAAAGCAACCATCGGCAACTGGTATACTCCAACAAGAATCTCTCGAATGCCAAATTACATTATATACAGATGGTTTTGTTTTCGATAAGTGATCCTTATAAGTCATTATATATGAATAAGCCTCGTATTCCGAAACTACAGGTTCGCCTGGTAATTTGTCAAAGGAACTATCAGCTACGTAAGTCTCAGTAATTGTATCATGAACCATAGAATAAGATGTACTATCCCATTTTACATTTCGTAAAGTGCTTGTTTCTCTATCAACCCGATAAACTATTGAATCCTGAAATATCTTTTTTTCCATATATTTAAGTTTTGTTTTTCTTGTTGTAGAATTGCCAGCATTAGGAACCCAATCGCTTGATTCGTATAAAATATGTAACTCATCTCCAATTTGAAAATCATAAACATCAAGCCAGGTAAGATTTTGTATTCCATTTTTTGGTTTTGAAAGGCCAATCAAATTATAAGTTTCTAATTGCCCTGAAAAGTAGTCTGGCTCACAATTGGGGAACAGACTAAAATTAATCACTTTAACAAAGCCGTAGTTTTTACTTAATACAATTGACATATCATTCAATTTATCAATAACTGGATTCATTTTTGGGTCATAGACCTGAAATCTAACAGTTTTAACAGAGTCGGTTTGACCCAGGAATTGAAGCGTATCCAAACCCGTTACTTTTGCCATAACTATACTTGAATCCTTATATTTATATGCTATCCAGTTTTCGTTCAATACTGCATTGGTTTTTACCTTAATAGTATCATTCAATTTATTTAAGAATAAATTATAACCATTGCTCTGAATAATCACTTTTCTACCAATCCATGAATAGCTATATGGCAAAAAACAATCATATTCTTTTTGTTGAATATTAGAAAATGGATAGAAAACAGAATCAGTCTGATTTTCGACAGAATCAATTCGAATACATTTAATATGCCCATTCTGATTATTGAATAAAGCTATCCTATCAGACATAATAGTTTGATAGTTTTGAGCATTTAAGCTAATTATACCTGTTAAAAGTAAATTGATAATTAATAATATTGCTTTCATATGTACTATATGTTTAACTCTGGTGTATTGCTTGCCTCAACACCAAAATATGTGATAAGCTTTTCCTGTATACGTTGCTATCGGACGAATACTTTCATGCTGTAAAACAAGATTGTGTTTAGTCATCGTTCCCACGCGATAAAACCTAAAATCCGCAAGTGTGTAGTAATAGAATCCGTAAAACTTTATCAGTAAGTGCATTGCAGGATGCGTAAAAGTACTTAAATTAGTGCAAACAAAAATACGCAGATGAAAGTAGTAAAAAGTTCCGGTATATCTCCATTCGGAGGACTAAATTTTGTGTTGAATGAATTTGAAAGGCTTCAAATAAGAGATCTTGTTAATAAGGAGTTACCGCAATTACCTAAACAAAGCCGGTACAGTTGGTATGATTTGCTGGCTTCTTACTGGTCCGTGTTTTTTTGCGGAGGTGATTGTGCCGAAGAT
>JAFNAU010000278.1 GCA_017860335.1 Bacteroidota bacterium | reverse complement strand
TTCTCCAACATCGGAGCACTGCTCAAATACTGCCTGAATGCACAAAAAGATGTGCTTTTACTTTGCTCTGGCTGGAAAAACCGCTTTTGCATTGAAGATACGTTGTTTGCAGGCAGATTTGCTGATGAACTGATCCGTAACGGAAGATTTGAGTCCGATAACGACGCGGTAAAAGCAGCGCGTGATTTATGGAAGGTTGCAAAATCTGATTTAGTAAGCTATATTTGCGATACTGAACATTATCAGCGACTGAAGAAAAACGGGCTTGAAAATGAAATTGAGTATTGTCTTGCCGAAAACACAACATCTGTCGTTCCTATTTATGATAAAACGATCAAAGCTTTTATTAATCAAAGAAAATGAAAAATGAAACTAATTAACCAAAACATGAAAATTGCATCGTTACTGTTTGCTGCATTATTTATCTTCACTACCGGGTGTAAAACGGAAGAGAAAGTAACTTTGCCAACAGTGACCACATACACAGTAACCAATATTACAACACAATCGGCAACTTCGGGTGGTAACATCACTGACAGTAAAGGTATGACCGTGGCCTGTAGAGGAGTCTGCTGGGCTAAAACAGACAATCCCACCATCAACGATAACACAACTACTGATGGAAGTGGCACTGGAGATTACACCAGCACCCTGACTAATCTGACTCCAGCCACTGAGTACTATCTGAGAGCCTACGCCACCAACAAAGCCGGAACAGCTTACGGCAACACTGTTACATTTACCACCCAAAGCGATGGAACTTCAACTTTTGCCAAAGGAGCGGATATCGGTTGGCTTCAGCAAATGGAAGCAACCGGATATAAGTTCTACAACGACGCGGGAAAAGAAACCGACTGCATTCAGATTTTGAAAGATCATGGCATCAATTCCATCAGGCTGCGAACCTGGGTAAATCCATCGAATGATAAAGCCAGCGGACATTGCAGTAAGGATGAAACTGTAGCGATGGCTGTGAGGGCTAAAAACGCTGGAATGCGCGTGATGATTGATTTTCATTACAGCGACAGTTGGGCCGATCCATCCAAACAGGTGAAACCAGCCGCCTGGTCTGGTCACGATTTCACTCAACTTCAAAAAGATATCTATGATTATACCTTCGAGGTAATGACGGCTCTTAAAAACGCCGGAGTAACTCCCGAATGGGTGCAGGTCGGAAACGAAATCACTCCAGGAATGCTGTTGCCCGACGGAGGTTCCGACAATGCACATTTTCCTCAGCTTGTTAAACTCATCAATCAGGGTTACGATGCTGTAAAAGCAGTCAGTCCGACTTCAAAAGTCATTCTTCACATTGATCAGGGTAACAACAATGCCCGTTTTCGCTGGTGGTTTGATAATGCAAAAACCTATGGTGCAAAATACGATATTATCGGTTTAAGTTATTACCCCTATTGGCTATCGGATTCTCATCCCGACTACACCTTGTCAATTGACGATTTAGGAAAAAATCTGAATGATATGGTTTCACGCTACGGCAAAGAGGTGATGGTGGTAGAAGTTGGCGGAGAAGACGGCCAGGATACAAAACTTACTGCGGCTCAGAACACGGCAAAAATTCAGAATACCTACGATATGCTGGTGGCTGTGCTGGGAAAGACCCGGGCAGTTCCGAACGGAAAAGGACTTGGAGTATTTTACTGGGAACCGCAGGGAGCACGTTCATGGAGTTACTATTCTCTCAGTGCCTGGGGAAATGATGGTAAGCCTACCCGTGCGATGGATGCTTTTTTGAAATAGAAAGAAAGTAAAAAATAAAACTATTGAAAGTTCAAAAGTGTTATTCATAAATATTTCATCATCGACTTTTTTAAAATAACGGATATTTAATTCAATCAAAAAAAAAATTATTAACCCAGTAAAATAACAGGAGAAAAAATTATGTTAAATCCTAAGATCTCAAAATTACTCAACGATCAGATCAACAAAGAGTTTTACTCTTCTTATCTGTATCTGGACATGTCTAATTATTATTACGACAATAACCTGAAAGGTTTTGGCAACTGGTTTGCCATTCAGACTCAGGAAGAATACGCGCATGCCATGCTATTTCTGAAATACATGCAAAACAACGGCGAAAAAATTACACTGAATGCTATTGCTGCTCCCGGTTTGAAATATGCAAATCTGAAAGCGCCGCTTGAAGAAGCTCTTAAACACGAGTACTTTATTACTGCATCGATCAACGATATATATGCAGCTGCTTATGAAGTTAAGGATTTCCGCACCATGCAGTTTCTCGACTGGTTTGTAAAAGAACAGGGTGAAGAAGAACAGAACACCGATGATCTCTGCAAACGTTTTGATTTGTTTGGCAGCGACCCGAAAAGCCTCTATCTCCTCGACAATGAACTATCAACAAGGGTATTTAATCCACCTTCGCTGGTTATATAATTATATTTACAGACATTACCGCGATATTAAATTCAGAGCGGGCATCCTTTTAATCTGGATGCCCGCTCTGTTATTTGTAAATTATTCGTTTTTGGAGTTTATTTTAAAAAAAACTGCTTATTGAGTTTATTATTATTTAGTCGCTCCTTATTATTTCTTATATATCAGTATATGAACAATATAACCTCTAAAATACTTGCATATATTTGCAGGATTATGTATCTTTACGG
>JAFNAU010000277.1 GCA_017860335.1 Bacteroidota bacterium | reverse complement strand
AAGAATTAAAATCAGTGTGATTAAACATTCCAGCTTTTTCATTTTTATTCTATATTTCGTTAGTATTCCTATGGACACACTTTCGTTGATTAGTTCACCTGTGTAGCGCCGGATGGTTGTCGAACCGGGTTTTTTCTTTTCACCGAAGCTATTTGAAATTCTTTGATTCTCCTGCTACAAGTGAACGGGGAAACCCCTTCGAGGTTCTTTCTTCGGTTCGTTTTCATTCCCCCGGATAAATCCGGGGGTTATGTACAGGTTACTCCACCGAAGTAAATTCGTATTCGTTCATCTTCAAAACAACATCAGAAGGTTATACACAGCTTACTCCTTCTTATAATCTGTTTATCATGTTTATCCTTCTTTTGCCAGACAAAGCTCGGCTTTTAACTTTGACGCAGCGAAAACGCAACGCAAAACATTGCAGCAATTAATTGTACACAACCTGTATCAGGGGTAGCTTATTCTCTGATTTTATTTCAAACTAATTGTTACTTTTTTACCGGTATAGCTGACTACCTTATCCCGACAATCACGATGTTAAACCTGCGTGATGTAAGCATTCCGGGGAAAGAGCCTTTACAATCACCAACGGTTAAAGACTTATTCCTGTCATTCCAGGAAAATGAAATAGTCGAATAAATTCCTTTTTCATAGTTGTAATTGTCGTTTTCATCTTCGTACAATGTAAATTCACCGTCAGCACCTTCATAAACACGGATTTCCAAATTATCCCATTTTTTCTCGGTAGCATACTGAACTTTTGGTCCAACCGGTAAAATGGTTCCGGCCTTTACAAACAAAGGAATGATGTCTAGCGGAACCTCTTTTTTAATGGATTGACCACCATTGAATTTCTCACCGGTCCAGAAATCATACCAGTCAGTTCCTTTGGGCAGGTAAACATCCTTGGATTTAATTGAACTAAAATCTTCAACTTTTACAGATTCATTACCTGACGTTACAGTTTTGGAGTACATGGACTGTGTTACCGGGTTTACCAGCAAGGAGCTGCCAAACATATATTCATCGTTGATATCCAGTGCCTGTTTGTCATCCGCAAAATCCATAACCAGCGCCCGCATCATACTCGACTGACGGGCTGTTACATCCCACGAAGCTGAGTAGATATAGGGCAATAAGGTATATCGCAGGTTGATATATTTTTCAATCGCGTCGTAGGTTCGATTTCCTTTTTTACCAAACTGATAAAGTTCTCTTGGCACCCCTTCTCCATGCGAGCGCATCATCGGACAGAATGTACCAAACTGCATCCATCGGACATGCAACTCCCGGTAATCAACATTAGCAAGCGGATTTCTAAAATTCGACAGAAAGAAACCACCTAAATCGCTGTTCCAGTACGGAATACCACAAAGCGAAAAGTTCAGTCCTGCCGAAATCTGATTGCGTAAAGCTTCCCAGGAAGCCGTCACATCGCCCGACCAGGTATTTGCCCCGTAGCGCTGCTGACCGGCAAAAGCCGAACGGGTAAGAATGAATACACGTTTGTCGGAGGTGAGCGAGCGCTGGTGTTGTGAAACTCCGCCGACTGTCATTAACGGGAAGGCATTTCGTACTTTCCGGAATGAACCCAGGTATGTCCGGGTATCATAATCAGAGGGTTTCGGATTTAAGTGGTCCGGTTCTGATGAATCTATCCACCATCCATCCATTCCCAGTGAGAACAGTCCTTTGTTTAAATAATTCCAGTAAATATCACGCGCGGCAGGATTGTAAGGGTCATACACCCTTACTCCGGATGGATAATCCATACGGGGCGGCCATTTTTCCGAACCCGATTGCGGCCAGGTTTCAAAATTGAAGAGCGCGTTAATTTTATCAAGATCTTTGTATTGCTTTGTCATCGGACCAAATGAATTCCAGATTGAGATAATCATGTGTGCATTTAAACCATGCACATCATTTACCATTTTCTGAGGATTGTGAAATCCGGGATTAAGAAATTCCATTGCATTCCAGAGATAATTGCTGCCCCAGTACTGCCAGTCCTGAATAATACCATCCAGCGGAACATTTAATTCGCGGAATTTTTTCACCACATCAACCAGTTCATCCTGGCTTTTGTACCGTTCCCGGCTTTGCCAAAAACCATAAGTCCACAACGGGAACATAGGGGCCTGTCCGGTCAGGTTACGCATGCCGGCAATTACAGCATCAGCATCTTCGCCGCACATAAAATAATAATCAATACCATCGCCGACATCTGATCTGAATACAGTCTGCTCAGCATTATCTTCAAAAACTGTTGGAGAGTAATTGTCCCAAAATAATCCATAGCCTTTTGCCGACAGGAAAAATGGTATGTAATCATCCGTGTTGCCCTGAATCATATTCAGTTTCAGGTTGCGTTTTGACATCTTTCCCTGTTGTTGTTGACCAAGACCATAGATAGGCTCATCTTTATCCAGAACGAAAGACTGTGATACTGAATATGTCCTTTCACCTGCATCGTTGAAATCAGTAAACGTTGCTCCCGCTTCCTTTTCAGTCAGAAGTTGTGCCGTCCGGTTTGCAAATGCAATTTTCCCGCTTTTCAGGTTTAACAGAACCTGTACTTTTCCGGTTTTCAACGATAGTTCATCACCCTGTTGTTTAACAGCAAATGCAACTTTCTGAGGAGTTTGAATAACAGAAAGGCTCTGTTTCTCAAAAGTTTTACCTTCGGGATATTTTATAACCCTGACAACAGAAGAACCATAAAATTGCAGTTCAACCTGAACATTATTGATTTTTGACTTTATCCCAAAATCTGTCTTCTGGTAAGTTTGTGCCTTACCCGCTAAGCAAATGACAAAAACCAGTGTCAAAGCTAAATTTATTCGTAGTAATCTCATCTTATAACTATTATTTATTTTACATTAAATGCTGTGTTTTCTTATATTGGATATAGCCCCTGTTGCCCTACGTTTCTTAACATGGGGGTATTTAGATTATTTATTTACCCACGCGATAAAATCGCGCGGGAGCAGATGTTAATTTTTGATTATCTGTTTTGTTGTTTTTACCTTGGCGTTTCTTAACTCGATAAAATAGATACCTTTAGCAAAATCTTTAATGTCGATTTTATTTGTTTCCGAAATTAAACCTTTTTTTATTATCTTACCCATATTATCAAGTATTTTGTATTCGGTATGTCTGTCAATGTTTAGAATGGAA
>JAFNAU010000006.1 GCA_017860335.1 Bacteroidota bacterium | reverse complement strand
CGATGAAAGTCAGATCGACTGCCGGATTACTTAACCATATTTACGGTAAACTTGCTGTGGCTTTCATTTATCTGATTTTTTAAATACTGATTCGAATAAATAACAAAAGTGTAACTAGTGGTCTGTTCATTTTATCAGACAATTATAGTATTAGTGTAAAAAATAATCTTGTAATATGTAAACAACAGCTCCGGAGAAAAATCCTATTAACGCCAACCAGCTTATTTTTCTTAGGTACCACATAAAACTAATTTTTTCCATACCCATAGCCACCACGCCAGCGGCCGAACCAATAACTAAGGCACTACCTCCCGTTCCTGTTGCATAAGCCAAAAACTCCCAAAAATAATGATCGGCAGGATATTGCACCAGACTGTACATACCCTGAGTGGCCGCTACTAATGGTACATTATCTACTATTGATGATAATAATCCGATAGCCATCACTATAATATTCTCATTGGCAATGTATGTGCTCATCTTATGTGATAAATGTGTCAGAATTCCTACTGACTGTAAAGCTGAAATACTTATTAATATACCCAAAAAGAACAAAATACTGGGCGTGTCAATATTTCGTAATGCCTGCGCTACTGAAAATTTGTTTTTATAGGTGTGTTCATCCGATTTATGCAAAATAGACGTAACAATCCATAGAATGGCCAATCCAAACAACATTCCCATATATGGTGGTAAATGTGTTGTTGTTTTAAAAACCGGAACAGAAATTAGTACTAGTATGCCTGATATTAATACAATGTATTGATACTTTTGGGGTAAAATGTTACTATGTTCAGTAACTTTCAATGAAGGTCTCGAAACATCTCCCTTCATGCGGAACGACATGAAAATTAGTGGCACTGTCAAACAAACTAAACTCGGAAGTAATAGCTTAGCAATTATATTTACTGCGGTCACCTGACCACCAATCCATAACATTGTCGTGGTGACATCCCCAATGGGAGACCAGGCACCTCCGGCATTGGCTGCTATTATTACTATTCCGGCATAAAATAATCTGTCTTCATCTTTCTTGATTAGTTTTTTCAATAATGATATTATTACAATTGTGGTGGTCAGGTTATCTAAAACTGCTGACAGAAAGAAAGTAATGAATCCAATTATCCATAACATTGAACGTTTATTGGTTGAGGTTATTCTTGAAGTAATAATATTAAAGCCTTCATGGGCATCAATTAATTCAACAATAGTCATAGCTCCCAACAAGAAAAATAGTATCCCCGATACTTCACCCAAATGACCAGTCAATTGTTCATTCACAATATGCTTATCTGGCACAAAAACAATATAGATTACCCAACATAAAACTCCGGTAATTAATGCTGAAGCTGCCTTGTCTATCTTAATGCTGTGTTCTAACGCTATGGCAGTATAGCCAAGTATAAAAAATGTGATAATAATAAGTTCCATTATCTGTGATATTTTTATTCAATTTTACAAATTTAGTAATTATCTAAAAATAAATAATCTGTTCAATTATGAAACTACCTCAAGTTTTATTTATTCTTGTAAAAAAATAATTGTTCCGGTAGTTCTGTTATTATAGCTTATTTGTAATTCTTTTGTGGAATTTTGTACGTTACGAATTTCCTCTGCAACTGATTAAATGTAACCTGACCACTATACTGTAAACTGCAACAGCAATAAGACCTTACTTTGTTGATTTAATTTACTTGTTTTAAAACTTAGTGATAAGCTTAATAAAAAAGTGAAAACTTAGCTTCTGCCACAAAAAAAATCCACCAGAACCAAATCAGATGGATTTTTCATATTTGCTTATAAATTAGAATTCATCATTCATAATTCATCCTTCAACTAAAGTCTTGCTTTAATTGCCTTTGTTTCTTCTTCGTAGCCGGGTTTTTCGAGTAGTGCAAACATGTTTTTCTTGTAGGCTTCCACACCGGGTTGGTCGAATGGATTGACACCGAGCAGGTAACCGCTGATACCGCAGGCTCGTTCGAAAAAATAGATAAGTTCGCCCAGGTAGAATTCATTCAGTTTCGGAAGCTCAATTTTCAAATTCGGAACGCCACCATCCACGTGTGCGATCATGGTGCCAAGTTCAGCCATTTTGTTCACTTCATCCACCCGTTTACCGGCCAGGAAGTTCAGTCCGTCGAGGTTTTCGTCAGAATGCGGGAAAATTTTGGTGTGATTGGGCTCACAAACCGAAATCACCGTTTCGAAGATAGTGCGTTCGCCTTCCTGTATCCATTGTCCCATGGAGTGCAGATCGGTTGTGAAATCAACCGATGCCGGGAAAATACCTTTGTTTTCCTTGCCTTCACTTTCTCCGTAAAGCTGTTTCCACCATTCGGACACGTAGTGTAGTTTGGGGTGGAAGTTAACCAGTATCTCGGTTTTTTTACCGTTACGATAGAGTTCGTTGCGCATAGCTGCATACTGAGCGGCCGGATTTTCTTCGAAAGCTGTTCCCGTTCCGCAAACTTCTTGTATGGTTACTGCTCCCTGTACCAGCTGACGGATATCCAGGCCGGCAACGGCGATAGGCAGCAATCCCACGGGTGAAAGTACTGAATAGCGACCGCCGATATTGTCTTCAAGGATGAACGTTTTCAGGCCTTCCTTGTTAGCAAGCGTACGGAGTGCACCTTTGGCTTTGTCAGTAATACAAACGGTAAGTTTTTTTGCTTCTTCTTTTCCCTGCTGTTCTTCCAGTTGTGTTTTCAGCAGGCGGAATGCAAGCGCGGGTTCGGTTGTAGTACCGGATTTGGAAATGGAGATGATACCGAAATGTTTTGTTTTCAGCAGTTCCTGGAGTTCGTAGAGGTAATCTTCCCCGATATTCTGTCCGGCATACACGATCACAGGTGATTTGCGTTCAGTCTGTAACCAGTCGAAGCTGTTGGAGAGCGCGTCGATTACGGCTTTTGCTCCCAGATAGCTTCCGCCGATGCCAATTACTACCACTACTTCGCAGTTGTCGCGAAGAATTTTGGCTGTATTTTCAACGTCGGTCAGGTGTGTTTCGTCAATTTCTGCGGGCAGGTTGAGCCATCCGAGAAAGTCACTGCCTTTTCCGATTCCGTTTTGGAGTGCCAGGTTGGCAGCTTCGGCTTCGGCTTTGTAGCCGGCTACTTTGTCGGCAGATACAAATCCATAAGCTTTGTCGATAGATAATTTAATGTGTTCCATATTGCATAATAATTATTGTAATTTTTCAGTGAGTTGTTGAATTTCCAGAATAGGCGAACTGCGGTTATACAGAATCTCGTATACAGCATCCACTATCGGGATATTTACGTGATATCTTTCATTCAGTTCGTGAATGGTTTTGGTGGCATAATAACCTTCGGCAATCATTTCCATTTCGAGTTGCGCGGTTTTTACAGAATAACCTTTTCCGATCATTGTTCCGAAGAGACGATTTCGGCTGAACTTGGAATAAGCGGTTACGAGCAAATCACCGAGGAAGGCCGATTCGCTGATATCCCGGTGTTGCGGATTGGTAGCGTTGCAGAAGCGGTTCATTTCCTGTACGGCATTGGATATGAGTACCGCCTGAAAGTTATCGCCATACTTCAGTCCGCTGCATATGCCCGAGGCAATGGCGTATATATTCTTCATTACCGATGTGTATTCCAGCCCATATACATCGTCGCTGATGCGGGTGTGTATATATTCATTGGTAAATTTTTCAGCAATGTACCGGGCGTTGTCGCGCGATTTGCAGGCAATGGTGAGGTAGGAGAGACGTTCCAACGCCACTTCTTCCGCGTGACAAGGGCCTCCTAGCGCCACTATATTTTCTTCCGGCACTTTATAGGTTTCGTGGAAGTATTCGGATATCAGCATATTCTCATCAGGAACAATTCCTTTGATGGCTGATACAATTATTTTATCTTCCATACGGCGTTTTAACTTGGTAAGATGCTGTTTCAGGAAAGGTGACGGAGTGGCAAAAACCAGTATATCCGACATTTTTACTACCTTGTTGATATCGGTGTTAAACCGGATGCGGTCGGTGTTAAACCGTACACCCGTGAGGTATGATGGATTTTTGCTTGTACGTATGAATTCATCAATCTGTTCCTGTCGGCGCATGTACCAGTTGATGGATTTGATGTTGGTTAAGGCTATTTTAGCCAGTGCGGTTGCCCAGCTTCCTCCTCCCATAATCGCCAGACGCACTTTTTCAACATGTTTTTTATCGGGAGCATTTGTAAGTATATCATTCAGGGAAGTATTCGTATTTCCCCACTCAATACTTTCTGTTATCATTTTTCAATTGTTTTATAATGAAAATTCATACAAACTACAGAAGTAAAACTAAAACGCTTGATTAACAGAATAAGTTCCATCAATCAAGCGATAGTTCATTGTCAGTTTACGCTAAGTTTCCGGCAGCCGCAATCCACGCCTGCACATCTTCTTTTGCCGGATTTTTCAGTTCAAGTTTATTTTTCTTATTCAGCCCGCAAATATCCTGATGAAACTTGTTGGGGTTCAGTCCGCGCAGATCTCTTGCCTTTGTAATACCTGCTTTTTTTACCACCTCAATCCATTCGGCAGGTATACCCAGCGCTATATATTTTTCGTCGGTATCCTGGGTGATTGCTTTTTCGGGTTTCATCTGCGGGAAGAACAGTACTTCCTGAATGGTTTGCTGTCCAGTCATAAGCATGACGAGACGATCCATGCCGATACCCATACCTGAAGTCGGAGGCATACCGTATTCGAGTGAACGAACAAAATCAAGGTCGATAAACATGGCTTCATCGTCGCCCTTTTCGCTCAGTTTAAGTTGTTCCTGAAAGCGATCGAGCTGGTCGATAGGGTCGTTCAGTTCGGAATAAGCGTTAGCCAGTTCCTTGCCGTTGACCATCAGTTCGAACCGTTCGGTGAGTTCCGGATTTTCGCGGTGGCGCTTGCAAAGCGGGCTCATCTCGCGTGGGTAATCGGTGATAAATGTCGGTTGTATGTAGTTTCCCTCGCATTTGGCTCCGAATATCTCATCGATCAGTTTACCTTTGCCCATGGTATCGTCCACTTCGATATTCAGTTTCTTACAAACTTCGAAAAGTTGTTCTTCATTCATTCCGTTGATGTCAATACCGGTAAATTCATGGATTGAATCAATCATGGATATGCGTTTGTAAGGCGTTTTGAAGTTGATGATGTTGTCGCCAACCTTAACTTCAGTCGTTCCGTTCACGTCAAGACAAATCTTTTCGAGCATGTTTTCGGTGAATGTCATCATCCAGTTGTAGTCTTTGTAGGCTACATATATTTCCATGGCAGTGAATTCGGGATTATGAGTACGATCCATTCCTTCGTTTCTGAAGTTCTTGGAGAATTCATATACTCCTTCAAAGCCACCCACGATAAGACGTTTCAGATACAATTCGTCGGCTATACGAAGATAAAGCGGTATATCCAGCGCATTGTGATGTGTGATAAAGGGTCTTGCGGCAGCTCCTCCGGGGATTGGCTGGAGTATTGGCGTTTCCACTTCGAGATAATCCTTCGAATTGAAATAATCGCGCATGGACTGATAAACCCTGGTTCGTTTGATGAAGATATCTTTTACACCTTCGTTCACAATCAGATCCACGTAGCGTTGACGATACCGTTGTTCAGGATCTTCGAACGCGTCAAAGGCAACTCCGTCTTTGTATTTTACAATGGGCAGTGGCTTAAGTGATTTGCTCAACACAGTCATTTCCTGTGCATGTACGCTGATTTCGCCCATTTGGGTGCGAAATACAAATCCTTTGATGCCAATAAAGTCACCAATATCAAGTAATTTTTTGAAAACGGTGTTATACATTTCTGGTTGTGCTTCAGTGCTGATATCGTCTCGACTCACATACACCTGGATGCGTCCTTTGCTG
This sequence comes from Bacteroidota bacterium, assembly GCA_017860335.1. Taxonomy (GTDB): domain Bacteria; phylum Bacteroidota; class Bacteroidia; order Bacteroidales; family Paludibacteraceae; genus UPXZ01. Next base: position 16,945 of record JAFNAU010000006.1, on the reverse strand, counting down.
TCCTGCAGTTCCACGAACGAAGCCTTACCCATGATGCGGCGGCTCATGATGCGGCCTGCTATGCACACCTGTTTCCCGGTTTCTTCGTCTTTAAACTCAGCTTTAATATCTGTAGAAAAGGTATTGGCGGGATATTCGGCTGCGGGGTAAGGTTCGATGCCCAACTTGCGCAATTCTGTTAAACTCTGGCGTCTAAACTGTTCCTGTTCACTTAATTCGATACTCATATTCTGTTATTTTTCAATCGTTTATTGGCATTTATATGCACGATGCCAATTATTTTGCAAAAATACAAAAAAAGGATGAATTTTGAGTAAGTTGAGTATGAATACTTGTTTATTTGATTTGTATTTGCGTAAATATCAACGGATTATGTATTAGGAGATGAATGATGGAGTATAACACAATTTGCAAGAAATATATTCACTAATTCAAATTAAGTTATATGTGAAGAGCATGTAAAAAGATATTGTCCTAAAAAACTCTGATTTATTTAAAATGATTATAAATTTTAATTTTATAAAACTAATTTAAATGTAATTTGTTTAAATCGTTATAAATATAAAAATATGATATCAACAGAACATTTTCATCCCATGTTAGTGCATTTTCCTATTGCACTTGTGATGATCGGTTTTTTAGCCGATTTGGCATCTCTCATTATCAGGAAAGAACTATGTTTTCCTAAAATTAGTTTTTATTTATTGATTTTAGGCACATTAGGAGCTTTAGCTGCTGTTACTACCGGATATTTCTTTACAAGCGAAATGTCAGGTGCAGCCGGTGAGGTGAGAGAAACGCATGAACTGCTAGCTTTTGCCACTGCTTTGTTGCTGACAGTAACTTCAGTTTTAAGAATTATCCAGCTGCGAAAACCGGATAGTAAAGGACTGAAATGGTCAGCATTTATTCTTTATGCCATTGCTGCTGTATGTGTAAGTATTACAGGTGCATTGGGTGGTACATTAGTGTATAATTATATGATGCCTTTATAATAAATTTTTTAATAACAATTAAATAGAACAAAGATGAAAAAAAGTTTTATTCTGATTGCTGTTTTAGCAATTTTTGGGCTGATCGGATGCCAGACGAAACCGGTCAAAACTATTGATAATCTGAAAGCCGCCATCAAAGGTGAAACTACAGCAAGTGCAAAATACAAAGCATTTGCAGAAAAAGCCAGAACGGAAGGACTGGATACAATAGCCAAATTATTCGATGCTGCATCACAAGCAGAAGGAATTCATGCTGCAAACCACAGCAAAGTACTGGAAGGATTAGGTGAAAAGATGGAAAACTTTAAACCCGAATTTGAAGTTAAAACAACGGCTGAAAATCTGCAGGCCGCGATTGATGGCGAGACATATGAGTCTACAACAATGTATCCTGAATTTATTAAAACAGCGACAGTAGAAAAAGTTGATAAGGCTCTAAAATCATTCAACTGGGCAAATGATACCGAAAAGAAACATAATGCATATTATACTAAAGCACTGGAAGCATTAAAAGCAGGATCGGAAAAACAATTGCCTTTTATTTATTATGTTTGTCCGGTATGTGGAAATACGTATGACGAAGCTACTCTTGATAAAAACTGTGCATTCTGTCAGACACCAAGCGATAAATTTATCAAAATATAACGGGGTGTAATTAATGATTTCTATGATTTAAATTGCAGACTAAAATTTAAGCAGGCAGAGGATTATTCTTCTGCCTGCTTTTTATTCTTACTTATTTTTATTCCTTTATTAGTTTTTGTGTCAGTTTATTCCCGTTATCCAGCGTGACTTGCAGCATGTAAACACCCCGTGCCAGATGCCGTACGTTCATTGTTCTTGAATTTATATTCGGTTTGATGTTCATCAGGAGCAAACTGGTAGTGTTGTAAAGTTTTATATCGCTGATGTCCTGATCTGATTCTATATAAAGTATTTCCTGAACCGGATTGGGAAATACGCGGAGAATAAAGTCCGGTTTCAGTGCCGGATCAACTGTGGAAATGCCCACCATGTTGGAATCCAACCAGGCAATACGGGTAGCTATCCAGTTTTTGAATTTGGTAATGTCACCCTCGAAGGTAGTTGGCTGGTCATCTATTTCAGGTGATCCGTTACCAATTCCGAGTGTGTTGTAAATGGACTGATGACGTTCCTGTGCTTCGTACAGTACATTGGCAACTGAGTCGATATAGTGATATATGTAGTCCAGATTAAGAGTGGTTTCCCGCAGGCTGAAATAACGATCGTGTATGGCATTGGCAAACGCCCGATCCTGAAGCATCCTGTACTCCCACGATGGCGGTATGGGATCTGTGTCTTCACACTTGTTGATGTCGTAAGCCCAGCCTTCGCCTGTAGTGTTCTTGTAAAGATAGCAGTCATCCATATTTTTCCAGGCCCAGTCGAAATCCCAGATGGGTCCTGAATGTAAGCGCTGGTCTTTGCTGTCTTTGTCTTTGTAAAAGTAGCGGCTTTTTTTGTAGCCGTCCACATTGCGAGAAAGTTCCTCGAGTATCCAGTAATCGACAAAGGAGTTGACATCAATATATGCTCTGTATCCGGTAACCGGATTGGTAAAGTCGGAACTGTATAACGCCGTTTCGAGGGCATTTACATAACTGGCAATATACGCTTTTTGTTCATCAGCTATTTCACTTGCTTTTGGTTCGTGATATACGAAATATACCAGAGCTCCGGGTCTGTTTGCCGGTGAAAAGTTACTGATCCAGTAGGTGCCCGTACCTTCATCGAAATCAGTTTTGAAAATGTAACCTCCGGTAAGGGAGTCACCCGCAAGATCGGTCGATTTTAGTTTGGCTATATCAACCCTGTCGTTGTCAATCTTTATTTTTTCACCAAAAAGATATAGTCCGCGATAAGCTCCGTTGATGGTTACTTCACAATGTTTGAAGCGTGGAGCGTAATGTCCCATTTCTTCAAAAATCTTTCCGGCCAGCGTGTTACGCATATATACCTTATCATTCCAGTTCGATAGCAGTACCCAGTCATTTTCCTTCGGCATTCCCAGCAATTTTACATTAAGATTTTCGCCCAGTGAGTCTCGTGTTTCCAGTCCGTAAGGTTTCTGGGGAAAACCAGCTGATGTTGCCTCCCGTATTTCAATGCCGATTTTTCCGTTATACACATTCGCCAAGTCTGTCAGATAGTTTCGGGCTGTATCGCCGTGATGAATAATCTTCATATCGGCCTCAATTTTGGGCTCATCCACAATGGTAGCTCCGTTTTTGGTATTAATAATTATCAGCGGCAGATTTGAAGAGGTGTAATCAGGCAAAACAACAAATTTTGGTTCGATGAACCAGGCAGGGGTGCTTCTGAATATTTCAGTTTCATCTTTTATCCCAAATGACAGAAAAACGTTCGATGAAAGATCGGAAGGAGTTGATTTTGTGTGATTGTGAACTTCAACGGCAAGAACGTTCTGACCCGGTTTTAGGCATTGCAATAACGTTTTCTTTTCAATAACGAATTGTTCGGGCATGCCGGTTCCTTGGTTTTGATACATGGTGGCTTCGTGACTGGCAGCGGCAGAAGTGGTGTAGGACGGATAGACGCCAACAGTTCCGAGATTTGCGCGTGCAATTTCCACATTATTGATGTAAGCTACAAATCCGTCGTCGTAATCCATATCCAGCGCTCCAAATACGATTTTTGAGGTGCCGGGAACATTAAACTTTATACGCAAATACACTGATGTGCAGGTGGAAATAGTAGTACTATCGTCGTCATCCGACCAACCGAAACCTCCGGAACCCGATAACCAGCCTGTATCGGAAAAGGTGAGCGCCCGCCAGGATGGATTCGTATTGATGCCCGGGTTAGAAGTACCAACAAAGTATTTCCATGTGTCGTATTTGAAAACAGCGGTTTTCCAGTGGTGAGCCTTTTGTGCAAATCCGACAGCTATACTTGTAAAAAAAAAGAGTAAAAGAGTGGAAATACTTTTTCTCACTTTTTTTCGGATTTTAGTGATAGTTCTAATAGTTTAATAACAAACAAAAAATATAAATTGTTTTCATCTGCCTAAAAGGGATAAAAACAGGTAACGAATTGTCTTTTTTATTTGTAAATTTGCAAAAATAATTCAAGGTACATTTAACATACATACTATATAATATGCCATCACTTGCAGAACTATTTGAAAAACAAACAGGCACCAAACCGGTGTCGGAGGTGCAGTTGACTGTTTCAGGTTCCAACCGGAAGTATTACAGGCTTAAAAATGATACGATTTCACTGATTGGAGTGATTGGAACTTCGGTTGAGGAAAACAGAGCTTTTATTGCTATGGCTCAGCATTTCAGAAAAAAAGGACTGCCTGTGCCTGAACTTGGTGAGGTCGCAGCCGACGAAATGATGTATCTGCAGGAAGACCTGGGCGATGCCGTATTGTTCGATTATTTACTCAACAGCCGCAAAACGGGAGTGTTCAGTTCCGAGGAAAAAGCATTTTTGCACAAAACAATGGAAATGCTGGCAAAGTTTCAGGTGGTTGGAGCTCAGGGATTTGATTTTTCGGTTTGTTACCCTCAGCCCGAATTTAATGAACGCTCCATTCTGTGGGATCTGAATTATTTCAAATATTGTTTTCTGAAATCTACCGGTCTCGATTTTCAGGAAAACAGGCTGGAGGACGACTTTGAAAAACTGGCGAAAGAATTGCTCAAAGCCAAAACAGAGACCTTTATGTATCGTGATTTTCAGAGCCGCAATGTAATGCTGAAAGATAACGAGCCCTATTTTATCGATTTTCAGGGAGGGCGAAAAGGACCGCTTTATTACGATGTCGCTTCATTCATCTGGCAGGCAAAAGCTCAGTATGGGCCGCAGTTGCGCGACGAACTGGTGGATGCATACCTCCGTTCGCTGAAAATATATATGGAAGTGGACGAAGACGAGTTCCGTCGGGTATTGGATCATTTTGTGCTTTTCCGTTTGCTTCAGGTGCTTGGCGCTTATGGCTTCAGGGGTTATTTCGAAAAGAAACCGCATTTTTTGCAAAGCATTCCTTATGCGCTTGAAAATTTGCGGGCGCTCATGAAAAACAATTTCAAGGAATACCCCTATCTCATGAAAGTTCTCCGGGAAATGTCGGAACTCAAGCAATTCAAGGATGTTCGGCTGCATCGTCCGCTGGTGGTGACCGTTTACAGCTTTTCGTACAAAAAAGGTATTCCGCATGATATCTCCGGCAACGGAGGCGGATTTGTGTTCGACTGCCGCGCGGTAAACAATCCCGGCAAGTACGAGCGCTTTTACTCCATGACCGGGCTTGATGAACCTGTAATACAGTTTCTGGAGAATGATGGTGAGATTCTGAAATTTCTCAACAGTGCTTATTCGCTGGTCGATGCTTCGGTGAAACGATACAAGGACCGTGGGTTTACCAATCTGATGATTTGCTTCGGATGTACCGGTGGTCAGCACCGTTCGGTATATTCGGCTCAGAAAATGGCTGAACATATCCATGATCAATTTGGAGTGGAAGTGAACCTTATCCACCGCGAACGGAATCTGGAACAAACGTTCGAAGAAGCCAAAGACTGAAAAAGAGATTTTGCTGTTTCGATGAAAAAATAGTAATTTTGTGCGTTAATTAAAAAATTAACTCCATTCAGAATGAATACTACAAGTCAGCAATTTGATCAGGTAACCGCTGCCTGCCGTGATATTTTCACTAAAAAGTTGAAAGATTACGGCGCATCGTGGCGAATACTCCGCCCGCGTTCTGTCACCGATCAGATTTTCATCAAAGCCAACCGCATCCGCAGTATCGAAACCAAAGGAGTTAACAAGGTAGGAGAGGATATAGGCGGAGAATTGATTGCCATCGTCAATTACGGAATTATCGGACTGATTCAACTCGAACTCGGTTTTGCTGAAAAGGACGATCTGAGCATTGAGGATGCGCTGAAATTGTACAATAAATACCTGGAACAGGCAAAAAATCTGATGGCGGATAAAAACCATGATTACGACGAAGCCTGGCGCAGTATGCGGACTGAATCTTATACAGATATGATTCTGATGAAGATATACCGCACAAAGCAGATAGAGCAACACCATGGTAAAACTCTGATTTCAGAAGGTATTGATGCCAACTATTTCGATATGATCAATTATGCCGTTTTTGGATTGATAAAGATGAATTTTAAAGATTAAACGAACGAAACGGCTTTAACCAAAAAAATATGTATCAGCAACATCAACGATCACGTTCAGCGGCAAATTCCGAAGTGAACACCTTGAAAAAAACAGGAAAAATATTGCTCTGGTTTGCCCGGATGATTGTCGGAATTACTTTTGTTTTTTCGGGTTTTGTCAAAGCAATTGATCCGCTGGGTTCTGCCTATAAGTTCGAAGATTATTTCACTGCTTTTGGCGGATTTTTCGAACATCTCGCTCCCATAGCATTTCCGGCTGCCATAGCACTCTCGACTTTAGAATTGCTCATCGGTTTTTGTTTCTTATTAAAAATAAAAATGAAGGGTATGTCCGTTGTGGCATTGCTCTTTATGGCGGTCATGCTGCCGCTGACGTTGTACATTGCCCTGAAAAATCCCGTATCCGATTGCGGCTGTTTTGGCGATGCAATCATTCTGGACAACTGGACAACTTTTTATAAAAATATCATTCTCATTCTGTTTATAGTTCTTGTGATGATATTTGTTAAACAGTTGCGGCCGGTCTTTTTACCTGTCGTAGAATGGATAGTGATGACATTGATAGCAGTTGCTGGCATAGGTTTTTCTGTATATAATTATTCTCACCAGCCCGTCATTGATTTTCGTCCGTATAAAATCGGAGTAAATATTCCTGAAAAGATGGTGATACCTGAAGGAGCTGAACCAGATAAATATGAAACAATGCTGGTTTACGAAAAAGGCGGAGAAAAGAAGGAATTTACTATTGAGAATTATCCGAAAGACAGTACGTGGACATTTGTGGAACAAAAAACGACCCTTGTGTCGAAGGGTTATACACCGCCCATACACAACTTCCAGATAGTGGATCTGAATTTGAATGACATCACCGATTATGTGCTGAGCTACAAAGGAACCGTTAATCTGCTGTGTATGTACGACCTGAACAAAACCTCTGAGACAGGAGCAAAGGCAGCTGAAGCACTTTATCAGAAAATCAAGTCAGAAGGTACCCCTTTCTATGCACTTACAGCCTCTTCCGATGAGGAAATTGAGGCTTTCCGCACACGCACCGGAGCTACTTACACTTTCTGCAAGACCGATCCCATCACACTGAAAACAATCGTTCGTGGCAACCCGGCACTGATGATTATTAAAAATGGAACTGTAGTTGGCAAATGGAACTGGAGAGACTTTTAATTGTTTGGAGTTTTCTTTCCAATATCAGTCAGTATAAATAGAATTGAATTATAAATTAAACCAGCCTTACCTCTGTAAAGGGTAAGGGATATATTAAAATGTATGAGAAAAAATATCGTAGCAGGTAACTGGAAAATGAACAAAACCCTGCAAGAAGGTGTAGCATTGGCTGCAGAATTAAAAGATGTGTTGGCAGGTAAAACTCCCAATTGTGACGTTGTTATTGGAACACCGTTTATTCACCTGGCTACTGTGGCAAATCAGGTAGAGGGAAGTGTAATTAAAGTAGCAGCTCAGAATTGTGCAAATAAAGAATCGGGAGCCTATACCGGCGAAGTGAGCGCTGCTATGGTGAAATCAACCGGAGCAACTTACGTAATCCTCGGTCACTCCGAACGTCGTGAATACTACGGAGAAACAAGTGCAATCCTGAACGATAAAGTAGCCCTTGCTTTGTCAAACGGTTTAACACCTATTTATTGCTGTGGTGAAGCACTTGACGTGCGCAACGCCAATACCCAGAATGAATTTGTAAAAAATCAGCTCGAAGAAACAATCTTCAACCTGAGCGCAGAAGATTTTCAAAAACTGGTAATTGCTTATGAACCCATCTGGGCTATCGGAACCGGAGTAACTGCATCTACCGAACAGGCTCAGGAAATGCTTGCATTCATTCGTTCAATTATTGCTGATAAATTCGGTAAGGAAATTGCTGAGAACACTTCCATCCTTTACGGTGGTAGCTGTAATGCCAAAAATGCTTCTGAATTGTTTGCTCAGCCCGATATTGACGGCGGACTGATTGGTGGCGCTTCGCTCAAAGCTGCTGATTTTGTTGCAATTATCGATGCATTTTAAGCAGAAATACATGATTGAATAAATATATAATCCTGCAAACAATTGTTTGCAGGATTTTTTTGTATTTTTGTAGTCAGGTTTGAAAAAATTAAATCCATGCTGATAAAAATCTACAACGACAATCCAAATCCCAATCAGATTCGTCACGTAGCTGAGGTGCTTCGTAACGGCGGTATTATTATTGTGCCGACCGATACCGTATATGCTTTTGGATGTGATATTTTCAATTCGTCAGCCGTTGAATTTATCTCAAGGCTGAAAAATAAGGATTTACGAAAATCTGAACTTTCATTTATTTGTCACGAAATAAGTCAGATTAGCGAATATGCCAAACTGGACGATGACTCATTCAAACTGATAAAGAAAAATCTGCCCGGACCTTTTACTTTTATTCTGAACGGAAGCAACAGACTGCCCAAACTTTTCAAGAATAAAAAGACAGTAGGCATCCGTATGCCCGATAATAAAATCACCCTGCAGATTGTGCGGGAACTGGGTAATCCCATGATGACCAGCTCTATTTTTGTTGACGATGAAACCACCGAATACATTACCGATCCGGAACTTATCGACGAAAAATATGGTCATCAGGTCGATCTGGTGGTGGATGGAGGTATGGGTGGTCTGCTCCATTCAACCGTTGTCGATTGTACGGGCGAACAGGCCGAAATCATACGCGAAGGATTTGCCGAATTGCAGTAACCTGCGCTGGCAGAAAGATACAGGATAATTTCATCGTTTTTATTTGCCCGATATCTGATAAACAGATTACTCCCCGAAAAATTCTTTTCAAATAATTTTGCCAATCAAAACAAAAACAGTATTTTTGCAGTCCGTTTATTATCCCGGTAAAATAGTCTGTTTCCGACGAGTTAAATATCCTATTATGTGCCGATTAGCCTCTCTCATAATAGCCGATGTGTCGGTGGAAAAGACTGAATATTAATTATAAAACAATTTATAAAAGTGGATACGTTAAGTTATAAAACCATTTCTGCCAACAAAGCCACCGTGCAGAAAGAATGGGTAGTAGTTGATGCTACTGATATGGTGTTGGGACGTATGGGTTCGAAAGTTGCAAAACTTTTGCGCGGTAAATACAAACCAAGTTTTACTCCTCACGTTGATTGCGGAGACAATGTAATCATAATCAATGCCGAAAAAGTTAAATTAACCGGTAACAAATGGACTGACAGAATTTACCTTCGTCATACCGGATTTCCCGGAGGACAAAGAGAATACACTCCTTCAGATTTGATGGCTAAAGACCCGGATCGTCTGATAAGAAAAGTGGTAAGAGGTATGTTGCCAAAAAACCGTCTTGGTGATAAAATTATCAACAATCTATATGTGTTTGCAGGTGCAGAACATAATATGCAAGCTCAGAAACCGAAACAAATTGATTTAAACTCACTTAAATAACCGATATGGAAGTAATAAATGCATTAGGAAGAAGAAAAGCAGCTATTGCCCGCGTTTTCGTAAGTGAAGGAAAAGGACAAATTACTATCAATAAAAGAGATCTTGCCGTTTATTTTCCATCACCAATACTGCAATATGTTGTAAAACAACCGCTGAATAAATTAGGTGTTGCAGAAAAATATGATATTAAAGTCAATCTGGACGGTGGTGGCTACAAAGGTCAGGCTGAAGCATTACGTCTGGCTATTGCACGTGCATTGGTGAAAATTGATCCGGAATGTAAAAAATCTCTCAAAGTAGAAGGATTTATTACCCGCGACCCACGCGAAGTGGAACGTAAAAAACCGGGACGTCCAAAAGCACGCAAGAGATTCCAATTCTCAAAACGTTAATATTTTTGAAAGCTGTCAGCTAATGGCTGTCAGCTAATAATAGTTTAGTATCTAAATCGGGGAGACTCTGAATGGCTGAAAGCTGTAAGCTGACGGCTGAAAGCTGAAAGGCTACTCAACGATTGATTTTTAAAAGAAAGTAAACAAAATAAAAAAACAAAAAATGTCAAGAACAAATTTCGAAGAATTATTAGAAGCCGGTTGTCACTTTGGCCACCTGAAACGCAAATGGAACCCTGCAATGGCTCCATACATCTTTATGGAACGTAATGATATTCATATCATTGACTTGCACAAAACCGTAGTAAAAATAGATGAAGCTGCCGCTGCTATGAAACAAATAGCAAAATCGGGCCGTAAAATTCTATTTGTTGCTACCAAAAAGCAAGCTAAAGATGTGGTTGCCGATAAAGCAACATCAGTTGGAATGCCTTATATTACAGAACGCTGGGCTGGTGGTATGTTGACCAACTTCCCTACAATCCGTAAAGCTGTCAAAAAAATGACTACCATTGATAAAATGTCAACCGATGGTACTTTTGATAATATCTCCAAACGCGAAAAACTTCAGATTACACGTCAGCGCGAAAAACTTGAAAAGAACCTTGGTTCTATTGCCGACCTTACCCGTCTGCCTTCTGCGCTTTTCGTTGTCGATGTAATGAAAGAACATATCGCAGTGTTAGAAGCACAACGTCTGGGTATTCCTGTTTTCGGTATTGTTGATACCAACTCCAATCCAAATAATATCGATTTCGTAATTCCGGCTAATGATGATGCTACAAAGTCAGTTGAAGTAATCCTCAACGCTATGTGCGCAGCTATTCAGGAAGGTCTCGAAGAACGTAAGATTGAAAAGATTGATGCTGAAGCAGCCGAAGCTCCTGAAGTTAAGGAAAAGAAATCACGTGTTTCGAAAAGACCGAGAACTCAGAAAGAAGATGACGATGCTCTGAAAGCTAACGTTGTTAAGAAATTCGTTAAGGAAGAAGAATAAAATTATTTACGATTTTTCATTTACTATTTACCATTTACGAATTTGCGGATATGCGATGATTTTTCGTATCTCTCATCAAATAGTAAATGGTAAATTGTCAAATAGTAAATTTTACAACATTAAAAAAATAAAGATATTATGGCAGTAACAATGGCAGAAATTTCAAAATTGCGTACCATGACAGGTGCCGGTATGATGGACTGTAAAAATGCACTCATCGAAGCTGAAAACGATTTTGAAAAAGCAATAGAAATTATACGTAAAAAAGGAAAAGCGATTGCTGCAAAACGTAGCGAACGCGAAGCATCGGAAGGTTGCGTACTTGCAGCAACAAAAGATGGTTTTGCAGCTGTATTGGCATTGAAGTGTGAAACAGATTTTGTTGCAAAAAATGCTGATTTTATAGCATTAACACAATCAATACTCGATAAAGCATTAGCAGAAAAACCAGAAAGTTTAGATGCACTTAAAGCCTTAACTATTGCAAATGACGGACGTACAATTGCTGATCTTGTAACCGAACGCTCGGGAGTTACAGGTGAAAAAATTGAAGTCGATTATTATGAATTTGTAAAAGGTGGCACGGTAACATCTTACATTCATCCGGGAAACAAATTGGCGACTATCGTTGCCTTTGCTGAAAATGAAGCAGAATACGAAACCATACATGGCGTAGCAATGCACATTGCGGCAATGTCGCCTGTGGCTATTGATGAAACTGCTGTACCTCAAAGTGTTAAAGACAGCGAGCTGGCAGTGGCTATCGAAAAAACCAAAATCGAACTTGTTTCAAAGGAAGTTGAAGTCGCACTGAAAAAAGCAGGTATCAACCCCGCCCACGTTGATAGCGAAGACCATATTGAATCGAATATGGCAAAAGGCTGGATCACCGCAGAAGATGCGGCAAAAGCCCGCGAAATTAAGACAACAGTCTTTGCAGAAAAATCAGCGACTCTACCCGAACAGAAAGTAAACAATATTGCAGCGGGACGTATGGCAAAATTTTTCAAAGAATATACCCTTGTAGAACAAAAGTACGAAGGTGGTGGCGATGAAGCCGGAAAAGTTACTGTAAAAGAACTACTTGCAAAAAAACATTTAACCTGTATCGCTTTTAAACGAGTAACATTAAATCAGGAATAATCTCTTAAGGATTATTATAAAGCAACAAAAAACCTCTCGAAATTCCGGGAGGTTTTTTGTTGTATTTCAATATGAAACGTAAACCTTTGAACCGTTAGAGATATTTGAATTTGTCAAACTTTTGAATTTCATAAACTTTTCTGTAATTTTGTATCTTCATCATTAATTTATAAAATGGATAAAAAAATCAGAGTTCGTTTTGCACCAAGTCCTACCGGTCCTTTGCACATTGGTGGTGTACGTACCGCATTGTACAATTATTTATTTGCACGTCATTTCAATGGCGATATGCTTCTGCGTATTGAGGATACAGACTCCGCCCGTTTTGTGCCTGGAGCTGAAGAATATATTGTAGAAGCACTACAGTGGCTTGGCATTTCCATCGATGAAGGAATCGGCGCACAGACTGCCGGTAAACACGCTCCTTACCGCCAGAGCGAAAGAAAAGAAATTTATAAAAAATATGTAGAGCAATTATTGACCGAAGGAAAAGCTTATCTGGCATTCGATACCCCCCAGGAACTAGACTTTCAACGTGGTAAAATTGCTAATTTTCAGTACGATGCCACCACACGTGGATTCATGCAAAATTCGCTCACGCTCACAAAGGAAGAAGTAGAGACGATAAAGTACTCTACAAATCAGTTGACGAACTGCCGACATATCATCTGGCAAATGTTGTTGACGATTATCTGATGCAAATTTCACACGTAATCCGCGGAGAAGAATGGTTGCCTTCAGCGCCGCTTCATGTGCTGCTTTACCGCGCATTGGGCTGGGAAGATACCATGCCGCAGTTTGCGCATTTACCCTTATTACTCAAACCGGACGGAAATGGAAAACTCAGTAAACGGGATGGCGACAGGCTGGGATTTCCCGTATTTCCGCTTGATTGGGAAGACCCAAAAACCGAAACTGTATCTTCAGGATATCGTGAAGCAGGCTATTTTCCCGAAGCAGTGGTCAATTTTCTGGCATTACTCGGCTGGAATCCCGGCACAGAAAAGGAATTATTCACCATGGAGGAGCTTATCGAACAGTTTTCGCTGCAGCGGGTGAGCAAAAGCGGTGCAAAATTTGATTACGAAAAAGGTAAATGGTTCAATCATAAGTACCTTCAAATGAAACCGAATGAAGAACTTGCAGATATCTATCAGCATATTCTTGTCGAAAAGGATATTATTGAAGATTCCGAAAAGGTGAGTAGAATAGTCGGACTAATTAAAGAACGCGTCAATTTTGTAACCGATTTGTGGGATCAGAGCTATTATTTCTTCCAGGCTCCAACCGAATACGACGAAAAATCGGTAAAAAAACGCTGGAAACAAGATACACCAGAACGCATGACGGAACTTATTGAAGTGATAAAAACAATCGATGATTTTGCATCGGCAAATCAGGAAGCCGTCATTTGCAAGTGGATTGAGGAAAAAGGCTATGGAATGGGAGCTGTCCTGAACGCGTTCCGTGTAGCGATAGTGGGTGCAGCGATCGGACCGCACATGTTCGATATTACCGAAATAATAGGAAAAGACGAAACTATCGAACGGATTAACCGTGCCATCAGTTTCTTGAGCAAAACGGAAGATGAATAATAATCAGGTTGTACATAACCCTGAATCATCCAATAGAAAGAAAGTACTCATTATCACTTATTATTGGATACCCAGCGGAGGTGCCGGAGTACAGCGTTGGGTGAAGTTTGTGAAATATCTTCGTTCTTACGGGCTCGAACCGGTTGTTTATACTCCCGAAAATCCTGAATTTCCTTCCGAAGACCTTTCCCTCCGGAAGGACATACCTGCCGATATTGAGATTGTGAAAACACCGATATGGGAACCATACAACGTGTATCGTAATCTTTTCGGAAAAAAAGGACAGAAAATCAACGCCGGATTTATTTCAGAAGGCAAGAAAACAGGCTGGAAAGAAAAATTTTCGATCTGGATACGTGGAAATTTTCTGATTCCCGACCCTCGAAAATTCTGGATAAAACCTTCGGTCAGATTTCTGAAGGAATATTTGCAGAGAAATCAGATTGATACTATTATTTCCACCGGTCCCCCGCATTCGATGCATATGATTGGGCTGGGACTTAAAAAACAATTGCCGGAACTGACCTGGATTGCCGATTTTCGTGACCCATGGACAAATATTGATTTTTACAAAGAACTTAACCTCACATATCTTGCCGACAGAAGACATAGAAATCTCGAAAAAAGTGTTGTAAAAAATGCAGATTGTGTAATAGTGGTGGGTGGTGAAATGGTTCGTGAATATGCCAGCCTGAAACCGAAACGGATTGAACTGATAACAAACGGTTACGATGAAGCCGATATCAGCGATGTAGAGGTTGAGATGGACCAGTTGTTTACCATCTCGCATATCGGAACCCTGAATGCAGCCCGAAATCCCAAAACTCTCTGGAAAGTACTTGGCGAAATATGCAGCGAGAACGAAGACTTCAGAACCAATCTGCAAATTCAGCTGGTTGGAAAAGTTGATTTTTCGGTTTTGGAAGATATCCGAAAATATAAACTCGAAAATAATCTGCTAAAAATTGATTACCTGGCACATTCCGATGCCATTGCCCGTCAGCAGGCATCGCAGTTGCTGCTGCTATTGATAAACAATACTGCCAACGCGAAAGGAATACTCACCGGAAAATTTTTCGAATATCTTGCCGCAAAAAGACCTATTCTTGCCATCGGTCCTATTGATGGAGAAGCTGCACAAGTATTGAAGGAAACCTCTGCTGGATCTATTGCAGATTTTGAAGATGAAATCCAGACGAAGAAAATGGTAATGGAGTATTACGAACATTATAAGCACGGAGAACTAACCGTGTCACCAAAATCAATACAAAAATACTCCCGCCGTGAATTGACTGGTCAGTTGGTGCGGATCATAGAAGACATGCATAAATGAAAAATATAATTACCGTTGTCGGAGCGCGGCCTCAGTTTGTCAAAGCAGCTACTTTAAGCAGACAGTTTGGTTTGCAGGGCGTGAATGAAAAGATCATTCATACCGGTCAGCACTACGATGCCAATATGTCGGAGGTTTTCTTCGAAGAAATGGAGATACCAAAACCAGCTTATCAACTGGATATTCACGGGCTAAATCATGGCGCAATGACCGGAAAGATGCTCTGGGGAATAGAAGAAATCCTGATAAATGAAAAACCTGATGGAGTACTTGTTTACGGCGATACCAACTCAACACTCGCCGGGGCACTGGCAGCAGCCAAGTTGCATATCCCGGTGATTCATGTCGAAGCTGGTTTGCGCTCTTTCAATATGCAGATGCCTGAAGAAGTCAATCGAATTCTTACTGATCGTATATCCGATTTATTACTTTGTCCAACCGACACAGCTATTGATAATCTGAAAAACGAAGGATTTAGTAATTTTCACAGCCGGATTGTAAAAAACGGCGATGTGATGCAGGATGCAGCACTATATTACGCCCGTAAAGCTGAACAAAAATCAGATATTTTACAAAAGATAAATCTTTCAAATTTTGTTTTGGGCACCATTCATCGTCAGGAAAATACCGATAATCCAGAAAATTTGATGGGAATAATTCATGGATTGAATGAAATTAACAGAAATACGGCTGTTGTAGTGCCGTTGCATCCGCGCACCCGCAATATCCTGAAACAACAAAACATCATTCCGGAATTTACGATTATTGATCCGGTCGGATATTTTGATATGATTATGCTTCTGAAAAGTTGCAATATGGTAATAACTGATAGCGGCGGAGTACAAAAGGAAGCCTTCTTTTTTGGGAAACAGTGTGTAACGATGCGGGAAGAGACCGAGTGGGTCGAACTCGTGAAGAATGGTTTCAATATTCTGTCCGGGAGTAATTCAGACAAAATTGTATCAGCATTCAACGAGAGTCAGCTCCGTAAATCTGATTTTACCATGAATCTATATGGACAGGGACAAGCTGCCGAACTTGCTGTCAGAGAAATAATAGCGTTATAATAAAAAATCCTATCCGTTTTCACGAATAGGATTTTGTTTTTTGATTAGCGTATTGTGTTACGCTGGATGAATTGCTTCAGAAGGACAAACGTCAGCACAAGTGCCGCAGTCTGTGCATATATCAGGATTGATAACATAGATATCACCTTCTGAAATTGCTTCTACAGGACATTCGCTGATGCAAGTGCCACAAGCAATACAATCTTCTGTAATTACGTAAGCCATTTTTAAATTAAATTTTTGTTAGTACTAATTAGTTCTGCAAATGTAAAACAAATTCCATACCTAAAAAAGTTTTAGCCGGTTTTTTTATTACATTATTACAATTTTAAAAGTACATTTTACATGTTTAACCACACTTATTTCAGTTTTGACTCAACCGAAATTGTGTATGAAATTTAAAATTTCATTTTTGATACAACGTGTTAATATGTTGATATACAGGCATATATAATCATATTACATTTCTGTTAAATTTTTGTTTATTTTATATTTCATTGAAACGTTTTTTGTAAATTTGTAAAAAATTTAAGATAATATTCATACCCATATATTTTGGGTGATAAATGATGTATTTGATTGAAATATAATTTATTAATAAATAACAACTAATATAAGAAACAATGGTGAATTCATTTTTTAGTAAATTTACGCCAAAAGAACCTAAGTTCTTTCCGCTATTGAAAGCAATGGTAGATGTGATAAAAGCAGCTACTGACATTATGATTGAATTTGTAGAAAAGGGAAATCATGAAAATGCCGCTGAGTACTATAA
>JAFNAU010000276.1 GCA_017860335.1 Bacteroidota bacterium | reverse complement strand
TATTGACTAATATGCTCATGATTAAATTTTGCTAAGTTCTATCGCTTTCTTTGCAGCTTCGGTCATGCTTTCGACTACTGTTAGACTGGCACCATGCAGAATTTCCAAGCCTTCTTTAGCATTTGTTCCGGATAAACGAACAACGATTGGTACTTTTACATTCAGTTGTTCCAATGCAGCCAGTAACCCGCGCGCCACATCATCACAACGGGTAATTCCACCAAAGATATTGATCATTACCACTTTCACGTTTTCGTCGGAAAGAATAAGATTCATGGCGTCAATCACTTTCTGCGGATTGGAGCTTCCACCGATATCAAGGAAGTTTGCCGGTTCGCCGCCATACATTTTTATCATATCCATGGTTGCCATTGCCAGCCCGGCACCGTTTACCATGTAACCGATGTTGCCGTCGAGTTTGATGTAGCTCAGTCCTTTTTCTTTCGCGAGGATTTCTTTCAGCTCGTTTTCGTCCGGTTCAAAAAGTTTTTCGATTTCCGGCTGGCGGAACAGCGCGTTATCATCGAAATTCATTTTACCGTCCAATGCCAGCAGTGTATTATCGTCGGTTATCACCAGTGGATTGATTTCAACCAATGAAGCATCGGTTTCAAAGCAAATTTTATACAGTTTTTGAAATATATCGGCTGCTTGTTTGACTAAAGAAAAGTCATCGAAAAGTTGAAAAGCCATTTTACGTGCTAAAAAAGAGGGCATTCCCAAATCGGCTTCAATCGGAAATTTCAGAATGGCATCGGGATTTTCTTTGGCTACGTCTTCAATCTCCACTCCACCTTCGCGGCTTACCATCAGGATAACCGATTTGGAGTTGCGGTCGATGGTAAGTCCGACATAAATTTCGGAATGGAATTTCACTCCTTCGGCAAGGAGCACTTTTTCAACAGTATAACCTTTAATATCCATTCCGAGAATTTTCGCGGCAGCTTCACGGGCTTCATTTGCATTTTTCACTAATTTCACACCGCCCGCTTTTCCTCTTCCTCCTGTGAGAACCTGAGCTTTTACTACTGCCGGATAACCCAGTTCTTCAGCGGCAGCGACCACTTCGTCGGCAGTATAGCAGAGTATTTCGTGGGTAACCGGGATATTGTATCGCGCAAAAATTTCCTTGGCCTGGTATTCGTGTATTTTCATGGTTTAAAATAAAAAATGTTCAATAGATTTTATTTGTAACAAATTCTATTGAACATTGTTTTATTTCTGTATATAAATTTATATTTTCATATCAAAATATCTATTTAACAATTAATTTCTGGACTTCTTTTCCGGCCTTGATGATATAAATACCCTGAGGGACATTATTAACCGTTACTTTGTCAGCTACACATTTTTGAGTAAATACTTTTTTACCGTAAATATCATATACCTGAACATCTTCACTTTCAAGATTAAATATGCTGATATTTCTATTCTCAACTGTGATTCTATGTATGATATTTTTATTTACTGCATCAACGCCAGTCGATTTGCAAACTCCGGCTACTGATAAGTTTTTTATTTCCCAGGTAGCACTTGATGATGAGGTACAAATATATTTAAACGCGATACTGGTGTTTGATAAACAATTTATTGCCGTGATTTGAACATCTCCTGAATTCACAAAAACCCAATCGGCTCCGGTCGGATATGTTGGTATTGTAAGTTTCGTCCATGTAGCAGTATTAGGATTGCCTCCGGAATAATTATTTGAAACATATACAGTGTTTTCTGACTGCATATTTGCAACTACCCCTTTATTAATAGTGTGAGAAAATGATAATACAACATTTTCAACATTTGACAAATCCAGTACCGGAGATATCAACCAATCTTCATTTGGGTTATTCACGGCGTTTACATAACCTGACATTGCAACACCGTAAGTTGCACTTTTCCATGTCCATATCTGATCTCCGGATACGCTGTATTGCGTAAATGGTGACATTGTTGCAGAGAAAGGCGCAGATAAACTTACATTTTGACAGGTTACGGAATTCCCTGTTAAATTTACGGTTACAGTCGTGATACCTCCACCCGATATTGTTAATGTGGCAGTGTGAGTTCCAACTTCAGAAGGATTGTAAGTAATGTTTACGTTACTTCCTGTTTGCGCTTCTGCAGGAGTAACTGTATTCATTGAAAGCGAGAAATAGGCAGCATTAGCACCACTTAGTGAAATATTTAAATTTCCGGTGAGATTAGAACCCTGCACAAATACTGTTTTGCTAGTGGATTGTTGATAATTAACCGTTCCGAAATCAACCGAGGATCCTGTTGATGGCGAATAAAGTACAGGATCAGTTGTGGGATTTAACGTCCAGTTTGTTCCCATTTTGTTACCCCAAATATATTCGGCTAATTCGGGATAGTCAATAAACGGATTTCTGTTTTTCTGATACGCCTGAATTGCATCATTTCGGTTTCGCTCCTTCTGACTGACCGGATCAAGAGCATTCCATTTCAACATGAGATTATAAAACCAGGCTTTAAAGCCAGGGTAACTGTTTCCGGCCAAAATTTCATCTGCACTACCGTTATTTGCCCAGCCTGCAATTTTTGATTCGTAGCGGGTGGCTACATAGAAATACATACGGGCAAAATCGCCCTTGAATTCATCAATAGGTTCAAAAACTGTACCTGAATAGCCGGTTGAAGGATCTGAACTTCC
>JAFNAU010000275.1 GCA_017860335.1 Bacteroidota bacterium | reverse complement strand
GTTGCAGGATGTAACATGTACTGACTTATCTGTGCCTCAAATTGCGAAAAAGCAGATACATTACAGACAATTGAAAATATCAGCAATAGTATGCGTTTTGTTATTTTATTTTCAAATGTAATATTCATGAACTGCTTTTTTCAAAAATCTTTTGACTGAAAAATAAAACTCCAAAGATCTCAAAAAATTGTATTATCAGCCAAATTGTTTTATACTTTCTGAATAGAACACACGTATCACACTGCACTAATCAGAGTTAAGTCAGGGGCATTAATACTCTTCTTCATTGAAAAAGAAGTCTTCCTTACTTGGATAATCAGGCCAGATATCTTCAATTGTCTCGTAAATCTCTCCTTCATCTTCAATTTCCTGAAGATTTTCAATAACTTCGAGGGGTGCACCCGATCTTATCGCGTATAATTTTATTATTTTGGTTGTTTCCAGGATATTTCTTGCTTTTGTTCCTCCATTAACATTAAACGTGAAAGTACAAAGAAATAATCAGATAAACGGTTTACAAATATAATTATTTTATTTTCTATTTCATAAGTCCTGTTTAATTCAATAATTCTGCGTTCAGCCCGCCTTGATATGGTGCGGCAAACATGACACAAAGCGCTTTTACGGCTTCCTCCCGGAAGTATAAAATTAGTCAGCGGTGGAAGCAGTAAGTCGATCCTGTCTATTTCTTTTTCAATCGTTTCAATATATTCTGCCTTCATGACTGATGCTGCCCGGTACTCCGTTTTGGTGGTATCGGTCGCCAGGTTCGAACCGACGGTAAATAAAAGGTTCTGAATATTCTGCAGGAACATCCGGTGTTCAGGCTTCAGCTCTTCAGCAGCCAGCAGTCCAATCTGAGCATTTAGTTCGTCCACGGTACCGTAAGCTTCGAGCCGGATATCGGCTTTGGAAACTCTCGTCCCCCCGATCAGACCGGTTTGACCCGTATCTCCTGTTTTTGTATATATTTTCATCTGTGTAACTATGTGCCCCCTATCTCCCTGAAGGGAGAATCGGAATGTGATTAATCATTTCATTTCATGCCCGGAACTTAAAGTCTGGTTATGGTTGTTTCATCGTAATTATCTCATCTTAAAATGTTTCTTCGGCAGATATCTGTCGAAAAACACCATGCCGCAATCGAAAAGATCGATGCTCGACTGCACTTCGGGATGATTCTGAATGCTGAACCAGGCATCTTCCATATCGGCAGACCAGTGAATATCATCCACAATAAAAACCGAATTACGGGTAATGTGTTTTACACAAAGATTAAAATACCTCAATACCGCTTCCTGCCGGTGGTTGGCATCAAAGAACACCACGTCGAGTGTTTTATTTTCCTGCAGAAAGGGTTCCAGCGTATTGTCGATGTTCCCGGTAATCTGGCGGATATTCTTCAGCCCGAGTTTTTCAAAATTCTCTCTGGCAACAGCTGCGACTAGGTCTGAATTCGGTGAAGCCAGGTAAGCAGTGGTGATACCCAGCGAAGTACCGAGTTCAAGCACTGTTTTTGCCTGAATAAAATGAACTGTTCTGAATAATAACCGGGCGCGGTTCGGCGTTTTCAGGGATTTCTTAGCAATATCGCATACCCTCGATGCCGAATGATTGCCTGTCCCGAAGTCGGTCAGGTGGAGCAAACGTTCGTCACGCCGGAGTTGCACCCTCAACTTCTCTATTGCAGGAAAGATATAAAAGGGGTTTTTATCATAGATCACATTCTGAGTGAACCTGAACAGATACGGAGAATGCACTCCATGTCCTTTTGTGTTTTTTGCTTCAAAAAAATGAATCAAATACCTGATTATAAACGAAATTTCTTTCAATTTACCAGTTTAGCTTGTGTAAGTTCAAAATTATGAACAAAAATACAGAAAGAAAATAAAAAAATGAAATAAAAAACAGGAATAACGCAATATTATCTGTAAGTTTTCTTTTTTACACAATAACGATGCCCTCTTTTTCGCACATTTCCAAGGCCATTTCGCGCAGACGGAACTTTTGAATCTTGCCGCTGCCTGTCATGGGAAACTGTTTGATAAAGAAAACATACCGGGGAGTTTTATATTTTGCGATATGGTCTTTACAGAAATCGCGTACATCTTCCCGTGTAAGTTCACATCCTTCTTTCAGAATGATAAATGCTCCCACATCTTCTCCATATTTGGGTGAAGTGACGGCCACAATCTGCACATCCTGTATTTCGGGCATTTTGTACAGGTAATCCTCCACTTCTTTGGGCGATATATTCTCACCGCCACGAATGATCATATCTTTTATACGCCCCGTGATGCGGTAGTTGCCGTTTTCGTCCTTTACACCGAGGTCGCCCGAGTGCATATATCCGTTGGCATCAATCACCTGGGCTGTCGCTTCGGGATTTTTGTAATATCCTTTCATCACATTGTATCCGCGGCAGCATATTTCGCCCTGAACGCCCGTGGGACATTCCATGCCCGTTTCGGGATCGAATACTTTCACATCTGTAAATTCGTAATCGTGTCCTACAGTGGTACAGCGTACCTCAAAAGCATCATCTACGCGGGTTTGCGTCATGCCGGGCGAGGTCTCGGTCATTCCGTACACGCTCGTTACGTCCATGAACATTTTTTCGTTCACCTGTTTCATCAGTTCCATGGGACAGAGTGCTCCGGCCATTATCCCGGTTCGCAGTGAGCTTACATCGAACAGCGAGAACATGGGATGATTGAGTTCGGCAATGAACATGGTGGGAACGCCGTGAAGCACCGTGCAGCGTTCCTTATGGATGGAAGCCAGGGTAAGCAGCGGATCAAACCTTTCGACCATCACCTGCGTACTTCCGTGAGTAAGGCAGCACATAGTGGCAAGCACCACTCCGAAACAATGAAAAAGCGGCACACAAATACAGCATTTATCTTCCGGCGTGAATTTCATATGTACACCGGTCAAATAACCATTGTTGGCAATATTATGATGAGTTAGCATCACACCTTTCGGAAATCCCGTGGTGCCGGAGGTGTACTGCATGTTGACCACATCGTGGCATGTGGTTTGTTCGCGTAACCGCCGGAGTTCATCTTCCGGCTGGTTTGCTCCCAGCAGCAGTATCTCTTGCGTGTTGTACATACCCCGGTATTTTTCCTGACCGATATACACCACATTTCGTATCTCGGGAAACTGCTCACTTTTCAGTTTTCCCCGCTGGGTTGTTTTCAGTTCGGGAAGCAGCTCATAAACCATTTCGATGTAATCGCTACCCGGAATTCCCTCGGTGAGGCACAGGGTATGCATATCGGAATTCTTCAGGATATAAGCAAGTTCCTCCGTTTTATAGTTGGTATTTACTGTGACGGCAACGGCTCCGATTTTAGCTGTGGCATAAAGAAATGTCAGCCAATCGGGTACATTCTGTGCCCATATACCCACGTTTGTTCCCCGTGTCACCCCTATCGATATCAGTCCTTTAGCGGTATTGTTCACGCGTTCGTTGAACGATTGCCAGGTAAAACGCAGATTGCGGTCGGAATATACAATATATTCTTTATCCGGAGTTTCAGCAGCCCAGTATTCAAGCCAGTCGCTTAATGTTCTGTCAAAAAGTTGCATTTTTTAGAAGTTTGAAGTTTAACCCTGATGCAGAGGTTTATTTGAAATCTGAATTCAACACGATCAGGTTCTAAATTCGTGAAGATTTCGTGTAATTCGTGTTTTCTTAGAAAGGAGAATACACGATTCCGAGGATTTGTGCCGGTTGATCGCCGGAAGTTGTAACCAGATGATCCACAATCGAATCGTAGTAGATGCTGTCACCTTTACCAAGGATGTAGCTTTCTTTACCATACTGCACAAGTACCGATCCGCTCAGCACAAAGAGGAATTCTTCGCCTTCGTGCGAGGAGGAAACTTTTTCGCCTTCGGTGGTAGGTTTCAAATCTATAAAGAAAGGTTCCATGTGTCGACCTGCTTTGCGCGATGCCAGGGAGAAAAAATCCATATGTGAATTAGCCTTTGACAACTGGCTCGAGAAGGTAGCTGCCTGCTGATGATCGGTACTGCGGTTGACCACCGGTCCGAAATTTTCACTGTCGTCGAGGAAAGTACCCAGCCGGACACCCAGCGCACGGGC
>JAFNAU010000274.1 GCA_017860335.1 Bacteroidota bacterium | reverse complement strand
GCAGCTCCACGGGCAGCACGTGTCAGTTTAACCTGTGCAACAACAGCATTTTTGTTATTCAGGATTTCCAGATTTTCAACCTGCAGTTTACCAACCTGTACGGTTTTACCCAAACCAACGCTGGTTACGTCAACTTCAATTTTTTCAGGAACATTCGTATAAAGACCTTTAACTTTCAGTTTGCGGATTTCGAGGCTGAGTTTACCACCGGCTTTCACACCTTCGGCCAAACCTTTGAGCAGAACAGGAACTTCTACTACTACAGGTTTTGTTTCGTTGATTTCAACAAAATCGATGTGAAGGATTTTATCAGAAACCGGGTGAAACTGGATTTCTTTCATGATGGCTTTGGTAGTAGTGGAGCCAACGGTCAGATTAACAACAAATACGTCCGGAGAATAAACCAGTTTGCGTACTGCGCTTTCTGTTACTGTGAAATGAACGTTTTTTTTTCCACCGTACAGTACACAAGGAATAGTTTCTGATGCACGTACAGCTTTTGTAGCTTTTTTTCCTAATTCAGAGCGAACTTCGCCTGACAATTCAAATGTTTTCATTTTTGTAAATAATAATTGTGTTACTCAAAATTTAAGCATTTAGTTTTTAAGTGATTAGTTGCTTAATTTCCCATCACACTTTCTTTTGCAAAAAAGCGGTACAAAGGTAGTCAGAATCTTTTAAATGTACAAACAAGTCCTGTTTTTAAAATTTCCGGCAGGATTGACTTCAGAGCATATATTGTTTTGCGAACAGATCTCCTTCCGTAAGCAAATCGGTTTTGCCCATGTCCATCATCTTCAGGTTTTCCGGAATAAATGATGCAATTTTTTCTGTCCGGCAATGCTGAAGATAAAAGTCCATGATGGGAAACTTATCCTCTTGTTGCATCATAAGTTGAAATACAGCTGGTGATATGACCTGTATGCCGGCATAAGCCAGCTTGTTATAGATTTTCATACCCGGAAAAGTACAGGGTTTTGTTTCGCCGGTTTTCTCATTAATCCAGCCCCGCAGGTAATTCTGTTCATCAAAAAGCAGATAACGGTAGGTATCGCGATGACTTACCACCAAGGTTGACAGTCTATCAGGGTTTTCGGCCTGAAGACAATAGACTTCTTTCAGATCGAGATTGGAGAGGATATCCACATTGTGAACCAAAAACGGTTGACCGTCATCGAAAAAATGTGCCGCTTTTTTTATTGCACCACCTGTATCGAGGAGCATTTCGCGCTCATCCGAAATTTCAATCCGGATACCGAAATTGTTTTTAGTTTTCAGGAAGCCGATAATCATATCGGGGAAATGGTGCACATTCACAATTATTTCATCAAATCCGGCATTTTTCAGTTTCAGAATAGTATGTTCGAGCAAAGGTTTTCCGTTTACCGGAACCAAAGCTTTGGGCATATTGTCAGTGAATGGTCGAAGTCGTGTGCCAAGTCCGGCTGCGAATATCATTGCTTTCATAAAGTATTTTTTCAAGTTCATACAAAATTAGCAATAAAATTCTGTTTTCCCTTCTATATGCCGGAAATTTATTTCTCAAATATTTACAATCTTTATTATTCTTCGCTGGTAAAAAAATGTACCTTTGATACTGAAAAACATACTACCAAAAATGAAAACATCCCGGTTTATCCTGCTTATTCCGAATCTGGTTTTTCTGTTATTATTCATTTCCTGTTCCGGGATTTCGAAGACAACGGAAGCAAATCAAGCCGTTAAACTTCTCAGCTACAACGTACGTAACTGCAAAGGCATGGACAACGTCACCAACTATCAGCGGGTGGCTGATGTGATATACAAGGCGGATGCCGCGTGTGTCGCTCTTCAGGAACTTGACAGTAATACGCTGAGATCAAATCACAGATCGGTACTTGACGAACTGGCAAAGCGGACCAACATGTTTCCATTTTTTCATGGTTCCATCAGTTATCAGGGAGGAAAATACGGGATTGGTATTCTGACAAAAGAAAAACCCGTGTCAGTACGGGCATTCGCACTGCCCGGCAGTGAAGAAAAACGCAGTATCCTGATTACCGAAATGAAAAATTATTACTTTTGCTGTACGCATCTTTCATTAACACCCGAAGACAGGGCGGTTTCCATCAATATTATCAACCGGGAACTTCCTGCAAACAGCAAAAAACCTGTCATCCTGGCGGGTGATCTGAATGCCGAACCTCAAACCGCTGAAGTCGGTAAACTAACCGAAAGCTGGCAGATACTAAGTGACACCACCCGGCACACTTTTCCGGCAGATAAACCCGACCGCTGTATTGATTATTTTCTATTAAAGAAAGATCCGAACTTCCGGGTACAAATCATCGGCACAAACGTGATGGACGAACCGCAGGCTTCCGATCACCGACCTTTGCTGGTGGAGATAAAAATTATCAGAAACTGAATACGGTAGCCGATTAACTGAATATAATTATTTTCTGCCACAAAAAAAGAACTTCCGGTTGGTTGCTCTTTACTTTGTTAATAACTAAACAGGTTGAGAATTCAACGGCTATTTTTCCACATCGGGTTCAAAAAACACCCACTGTATAGCTTTGTTCGAGGCTTTCAAACCCGCTTCACAACTATTAATATTTCGCACCAGACTTTCGGCCGTATCGGTTTTTACCATTCGCGCTTTGATCGAGACCATGATGTTTTCACCCATCTG
>JAFNAU010000273.1 GCA_017860335.1 Bacteroidota bacterium | reverse complement strand
ATTGCTTATTTGTGGAAACAAACACCTTTCACAGAATCGGCCATGACAAATGTGAGTGGAAAGATATTTACATCAACAATCAGTGGACTGGTTGCCGGATCAGTTATTTCATATGCCTGTAAGTTCGCTTTTTCGGGTGGCATGTCTGTGACAAAGTATTTCAGTTATACCGTTGGATCAAATTGCCCTAGTACAGGCATTGATGAAATTATTTCTACGGAGTCGTTCTTTTATCCTAATCCTGTTCAGGATATTTTATTTATCGATCTTCCAGAAGGAAATAACCGATTGTTATTAACGTAGAAAACTCAAAAGGAAACAGGACCGGAAAAGTGATTAAAAAGTAATTTTTTCAAATACACCTGAGTTTTGTTTTCATTGTACAAGGTTAAATATGTCATTCCATATCTTTTGCTGACGGTAAAGTCTCGCCATATAATAATCGTCCAGATCAAATCCTTTAGCATCAGCATCCACATTATAGAGACGTGGTTTATCGGACGTTGAATTGTTGTCACCAACGTTCCAGCTTACGACCAAAAATCTGATAGCCGATTTTTCATTTACAAGACCGGAGAATTCAGGTGCAATCTTAACAAGTGCATCTCCTTCGTCGGAGTTGTTATCGGGTATCAGACCTGAAAGATTATTGTATTTTTCCATTGCACCCGGCGAGTATCGTGCAGGTTTATCGCGCTCCGCAGGCGTCAGCTTATCCAGCTCCTTTTTAAGCGAAGTCAGCAAATCGTCCGTTTCATTGCTGGTTCCCTGTTTTGCCTTGTCGGTTCTGAATTTCTCAATTTCAACCTTCAACTCCGATGCAGCCGATGGAACTGTCTTCAGCAATTCATTATATGCTTTCTCCATTTCGGCGAGGATCTTATCCATATCATTATCCGTATTTTCCCCTCCATATTCTTTCAGCTTTTTCGTTTCAACCTCAATCAGTTGCTGCAAATATTCTCCCCGCGTAACGGGAACAAACGGTGAAGTCCTGATTTTTGATATCAAAGATACTTCCCTATCCGTATTCTGATAAACAGGATATCCGTAAAAATCAGCAACTTTTTCGGGAAGCAGATAAATATTATTAACCACCGGCGAACCAGCTATACGAGCAGGATCATTTATATACAACATGAGTGTTGCTCCCGATTTTACTGTTTTTGAACTTCCCTGTTTCAGGTAGGCCGACAGTGTCACTTCAAGCAGATTGTTACTTCCGGCAAACCGGGCTTCAATGCCTTTAGGCGGTTTCAGGCTTTCCCAGGATGCAATAGCATCATAAATCTTTTCCATCAACGGAGCTTTTTCACCCTCCATTTGTTTGAGAACCTCTCCCCTGCATTCGGGCAAGAATTCATCTTCGCCTACGACGACCACCCGATTGGAATAGCTCACCTGAGCAATGGAAACAATTGGCAAACACATTATCAGGAATAACAATTGTGTCGTTCGGTTGACTGAAATGCATTTTGAAAACACATACATAGTCGGTAGTTTTAAATAAGACCAGATTATAAAATTACAAGCGAAATAATACATTCGTGAGCCTGTCGGAAGATGTGGCAGGTCGGTTTACTTCCACACTTCTTCGTGAGGAATTATTTTCATCAGGCAGATTTCGTCGCCCGCTTTGATACTTTTGAGCAGTTCCACACTGACTTCACAGCCAAATGCCTGTTCGAAAAGCACCTTGCTGTAACCGGTGGTGCACTGACACCAGGTTAACGTATCGAGTTTATCGACGCCCGCGAGTATCGGACAGGGACAAAACTGAAACTGAAGGTAAAGTTCACCGTTTTGATACGACAATCCGGCTGCCCTTGCCTTTTCCTTATTGGCAAATTCGTCCATGTTCCGGGCCGTCTGCATCAGTTCCCTGACCAGACTGAGCTTTTCGTCCATACCGTAGCCACACTGACAATTCATTCTGATTTTCTTTACGGATTGCGGGTCAAAATAATTTTCGAGCCGCTGCATGGTGTTTTTTACCCACGAGGGATCATCTTCGACAGCAGAGGTGTTACTGTCGCCGTAAACTATTTTCCGGGCTGTTTTATCGTCGCTGGCTTCTTTCACAGCTCCGAAAACTACCTGTTCCTGAATTTTACGAATGTCAAACATGATAAATTTTAATAGTTGGTTTTAGTATATGACAAAATATTATTTTCTATTAATATTTTGATAACTAAATATTTATATATTTGTGGCTTACCCCAAACCCCACTTCATTTTTTGTCTTGACACAAAAAACGAAGCAAAAAAAGTCAAGACTTCGCCCGCTTCACTCAAAAAATTGGCGTTCGACCGGCTAAATCGTCCAAACTTGTTGAAGTTCGTCGAATATCTCAATATCTTTGGAAAATTGCACTACGAACTTCAACTTCAAACAAGGACGATTTTTAACGCCTTTCTCACTGATTTTTTGGCTCACCGGACGAGGTCCTCTTCAGTACCCATTTATAATATGCACAAATACAGGATATTGATTAATGTGCTATTTTTTTAGGTACTAAAGTGGTTGGTTATTATTTACGACCCGTTGGTCTGAATTATAATTCATACAGAATAATCCATGCAGTTTATACCGGGTGCTTACCACATGAGGACTACACGGAAATCCATGTTACCCGGAGAATCAACAGCAAAATCAGAATTGGTGACATAGAAATTGACAGCTCCATCGGAGAAATCAAAATCAACGGTGCGTGTCCATCTCTCACCCTTGCTGTTTTCGTAATGACGAATGTATGGCAACACCTGCTGGTATCCGTCCATCACGATATAGGCTATCACAGCTCCGTCGTCGTAGACGTTACTATTCAGGTTGCTCACAGGCAGACTGCATGAGTAATACCGGTTAAGACCGGCAGCATCGGTATGTACTTGCCATTCCTTGCTATTGATGCTGAAATTATATACTACCTTGGTGGTAAGGTCTTCGGGTACCGGTTCGCACGATATAAATATA
>JAFNAU010000272.1 GCA_017860335.1 Bacteroidota bacterium | reverse complement strand
TACTTTAATTTTGGCTTTGGCATATCTGTCGGAGTTTACGTAAATAGATACGAGGTAAAATACATTGCCGGTGGTGGGTTTAGTCAGCCGGTAATATCCTGCCGTGTCCACAAAAAGCACGTTAGTGAATTTTTCCTGACCGGGAAAATTGATACTGGTGGCGAGCAGGTTGTCGTCAGAATACTTTTTGCCTTTTACATCGGTACTGTCAATGATCAGGGGTTTTTGCACTTTTAAAGGTCCGTACACCGAAACTGAATTCGGACTGAATTTGGGAGTGGCAGCAAAACAGAAACTGCTAAAAGCTAAAAATACGATAAAAAGATTTTTTTTTGACATGATAATGGTATTAAGTTAGAGACAGTTGCAAAACTGAAGCTTATTCAGCTGCATCTATGTTTTTCAATTCGCTGATGAGTCGCTGGTTTTCTTCGGCAGTTCCCACCGTAATGCGCAAACAACCCAGGCAAAGTGAAACGGTATTGCGGTTGCGTACAATGATACCTTCGCTGACAAGTTTTTGGTAAACAGCATTGGCATCATCCACACGTACGAGCACGAAGTTGGCATCGGTAGGGTAGATGTGCTGAACCATGTTCAGCGCCGATAAATCAAGAATCAGCTTTTCGCGTTCTTCGAGAATAATTCTTTTCCAGTATATCACCTGTTTCTCGTTGGCAAGCGAACGCAATGCCTGCTGTTGAGTCAGCAGATTGACGTTGTAGGGGTATTTGATTTTGTTGAAAACCTGAATGATTTCGGGCGAGGCAAAAGCCATGCCGAGGCGGATAGCTGCACTTCCCCAGGCTTTGGATAAGGTTTGCAGAATAATAAGGTTAGGGAAATTATTCAGTATCTGTGTAAAGCTCTCACCGGACGAAAAATCGATATAGGCTTCATCGAGCACAACGATACCGCCGAACGATTCGAGCAGGCGGATGATTTCGTCGCGGTTCAGGGCGTTGCCGGTGGGGTTGTTGGGCGAACAAAGCCAGATGACTTTGGTGTGGCTGTCGGTTGCATCGAGCAGCGATTGAGCCGTAAACTGGAAATCCTCATCGAGCAGCACCTTGCGGTATTCCACATCGTTGATGGCGGCACAGACTTTATACATGCCGTAGGTCGGCTCAATGGCAACCACGTTGTCGATGCGCGGTTCGCAGAAAGCCCGGTAAACCAGGTCAATGGCTTCGTCGCTGCCGTTACCCAGAAAAATATGCTGAGGACGGATTTTTTTTATTTTACCGATTTTCTCTTTCACCGCGTTCTGCAACGGATCTGGGTAGCGGTTGAAAGGTCCGTTGAAGGGACTTTCGTTCGCGTCGAGATATACCGATGCTTCTCCCTGAAATTCATCGCGGGCGCAGGAGTACGGTTGCATTTCCTGTATGTTTTTTCGAAGTAAATTATTCAGATCCATATTTTTTGTTAGAACCAGGACTATTAGAACCAAGAACCTGGATATTTAGAACCAGGAGTCAGGACTTTTGTATTAGTTAATCGTTATTAAGTTATTGAGTTATTTGTTACGTAGATTATGATGCATCATTCATCATTCATCATTCATTACTGATCACTGATCACTGATCACTCATAATTCATAATTTATAATTTTTTTCACTCTCTCTCCGTTCTCAGTTTCACGGCATTGGCATGTGCCTGCAAACCTTCATTTTCGGCCATCAGGATGATGGCGTTACTCATGTTTATAAGTCCCTCGGGCGTAATCTGCTGAAAGGTAATCTTCTTAATAAAACTGTCGAGGTTCACTCCGTTGTACGCTTTTGCATAGCCGTTTGTGGGTAAGGTATGATTGGTTCCCGAAGCATAATCTCCGGCGCTTTCGGGTGTCATATTTCCCAGGAATACCGATCCCGCGTTGACGATATTTTCGGCTACCACCATATAACTGCGTGTGGAAATAATCAGGTGCTCGGGAGCATACTCGTTGGTGAACGCTATTGCTTCTTCGAGCGACTTCAGTATGATGATTTTGCTGTTTTTCAATGCTTTTTCAGCTATTTCTTTCCGGGGCAGTTTGTTGAGCTGTATCAGTATCTGATCTTTCACTTCTTCCACCAGTTTTTCCGAATTGGTAACCAGCAGCACCTGACTGTCGGCTCCGTGTTCGGCCTGTGAAAGCAGATCGGCAGCGACAAAAACCGGATTGGCTGTTTCATCGGCCATAACTTCCACTTCCGAAGGTCCGGCGGGCATATCTATTGCCACATCGCGGAGTGAAACCAGCTGTTTGGCAGCGGTAACATACTGATTGCCAGGTCCGAAAATTTTATACACTTTCGGAACGGTTTGCGTACCATACGCCATTGCCGCGATAGCCTGAGTACCCCCGATTTTGAAAATGCGGTGAATACCTGCCACCTTAGCCGCGTAGAGGATGGCGGGATGTACTTTGCCATCGGAATTGGGAGGAGTGCAGAGGATTACTTCCTTACATTCGGCTATCTGCGCGGGAATGCCCAGCATCAGTACGGTGGAAAAGAGCGGAGCGCTTCCGCCCGGAATATAAAGTCCCACTTTCTCGATGGGCACGGCTTTCTGCCAGCAGTAAACGCCGGGTGAGGTCTGTATCTCGTCGAATTCCTGCTGTTGCTCGGAATGAAACTTCCAGATATTCCGGCGCGACATTTCGATAGCTTGTTTCAGTTCGACCGAAAGCAGCGG
>JAFNAU010000271.1 GCA_017860335.1 Bacteroidota bacterium | reverse complement strand
AGTTTCACTATTGAAACAATTTAATTATACTTTTGCCGAACAGATAAAAAAATAATACGGGTGAACTCATAAAAAAACCCCGTAAACAGGCATACGGGGCTTTTTCTTCATGAAATAATGAGCCTTGCGTTACATGGCAGCCGTGATAGTTTGGGAAGACATATCGGTTGCTGTTGTTTTATTATCAGCTTCACTATTTTTGGCACGTGTTGTTCTGGCTCTAACCAGGGTGGTAAACGGAAGGAGTAACTCTGTGAGTTCAGCTTTCAGCAAACCGTAATCGATGGTTTCGTTTTCCACTTCAGCCAGCTCAATCGCTCTGATCAGATTGCTCAGATCCCCTGCAATTTCCTTGCGCAAGGATACCGGGTCTGCCTGCCTTCTTGTAGCTTTCGCTTCCCTCCGTGCAGTTTCACTTTCCACGATAGCATCACACAATTCCTTCATCTTAACAATATTCAGATGAATACCAAGGATATTACCCGATTCGGCCAGTTCCGTGCCGGTAAAATACGTTTCGAGAAACGCGTTCACCTTCTCAGTTTTGACCTTCTCGTTCCTGATCAGAACATTTTCGAGGCAACCCTTAACTATCGGTGATATCGCCTTCCATGCTGCCGTGATGGCCGGCACGCTCGATTTCCCGGCGGCTCGCATCTGCAACAGGATAGCTGAAATCAATTGATCACGTTGTTTACGTAATTCCAAAATCGGCTCCGAATATTCACTCTTTACCTTATTTGAAATTAAATTTAACAAAGGACGTTTCTCCAATAATCGCGAGTACATACCTTCGATTTTTAACGCTGAAGGATTGTGTTTCTCAACCACCTCCAGCACACCTTTAACCACGCCCGGAAACTCATCGATCCGAACGCGATTGTATGAAAAATTATTATATGACATAGATATCTTTTTTTTAGTAAATAAATAAACAGATCCCATGACAACAATCTTTCATTTCATTTTCAGAATTGCCTGTTAAATCCCAATTATTCAAAGAGCGATTATCATCACGATAACCTGTGGATAAAGATACAACACAATCTTCATGCAGCATTAAATCCGCTACAAATATAGGGGATAATTTTTAACGATTCATCAATGTTAATAGATTTAGGACAAAAAGTTATTCACAATTTTTCCACAATTTTCTAAATCATGCTTTCAGCACCTTAAAACACCTGTTTTATGACGAAATGCTTTCGCTAAAAAATACATTCACAAATAATATTTTTTGTGATATTTGATTTTTAACTGCTTCAGGAAATGAAGTTTATTCATTATTTGCATATTTCCCTGCTTAAAAATTTTCCAGGACACGATACAAAAGAATTATTCACACATGTATAATCCTGTAGTACTGAACATTAAAAAACTCACAAACCAAATAAATACACCGGAAAATCACAGCATATTTATGCAGAACAGCACACTGAGACACTAAAAAATCATGAAATATTTTACGTCAGCGCGCTGATGCTCTTCGTGCAACTGTGCAAAAATTACGTCAGCACGCTGACGTTAATTATGCAGGCTGATTTTGGCAGTATCAGCCCGTTTTTTGTCCGTTTTTTCTTTTCTTCTTATTGTCAGAAAGGTGAAGGGCGGAAAATCGGAAACAAACAGACAGAATATTTTTCAGGAAGTCCCGTTTCACAGCAAAAATGCATATTTTACCTTTTTTCTGTATGTTTTTTATGATGATAATTAGTATCAGCGCGCTGACGTTGTTCGTTCAATCATTCAGGAGAGCATCAGCAACCTGACATTTTCAATGCAACCGTGCAAATGAGTGTCAGCACACTGACGTTACCCGCGCTACTGTGCAGGAGAACATCTGTGTACTGACGCTGGCTGAGCAACCGGGCATACAGGCATTAGCATCATGATGAAACAGATTGAGAGGTGAGTTTACACTGCCGTTGGAAA
Source organism: Bacteroidota bacterium (assembly GCA_017860335.1). Lineage (GTDB taxonomy): Bacteria > Bacteroidota > Bacteroidia > Bacteroidales > Paludibacteraceae > UPXZ01. Next base: position 757 of record JAFNAU010000271.1, on the reverse strand, counting down.
GTGCTGCCGGCTTCTTCCCTTCCCCGCCCAATCAGTGTTGTTTATTCATTTTTGGCAGAAATCATTTCAGGAGTTCAGGGCTTCTGGTTTTATTTATAGCTTCCCCGGGTATATCCTGATGGGTGACAGAGGAATTCAACAATTCAACAGTTAAACAATTCCAACAATTTCACCTCATCAATACACAAATTCGCAACTGTATTCCGTCCGGTTGCCAATATTATCGGTAGCGGTTATCACCAGTTTATGCGGGGAGTTTTTCGTGAGGCGTTCGTCGTCGAAGGTGTAATAGTATATGCTGGATTTCACATCGTTGGTGAAAAGCGCGAACCTGCCATCGATTTCACCCCGCATTTTGGCGATGCCGCTTTTCGCGTCCGACACACTGATGGCAATCCGTTTGTTCGCCACCCATTTTTCTGGTTTTACAGGCAGTATTTTGGGAGCAACGGTATCAATGCAGATAGCGTAGCGACTGCCGAGTTCGCTGATCTTTGCTTCCATTCCTCCGCTTTTAAAGCTGCCTCCCACCCACTCTTCTTTTCCGGTTTTGGAGATCTCCACTATTCCTAGTTTCGACAGGTCGGCCTTTACGCCCGATTTCAGCAGGATACGGATCTGCGCGCCACGGATGAGCGGTACCGGTTTGTTGTTGACCTGATGAATATCGGAATAATACTTGTCCGAAGCGACCTTGCCGTGTGTAAAACAGAAGTCGGTGAAGAGGTTGCCTTCGGGTATGGTGAGCGAAAAATCC
>JAFNAU010000270.1 GCA_017860335.1 Bacteroidota bacterium | reverse complement strand
CGGGTAACTTCCTTCTGTGTTCGCCATTCTTCACCTTTGAAATAGTTGAACAGATACGGATAAGCGATATCCGGTTCGTTGGCCATATCATAATAACCTTTATCAAAGACCAGCTGTAGCTGATCCACAAATTTCTTTTTTCCACCCATCAGTTTTGAAAGACCGGTAATATCATGTGGAACATAAAAAGCATAATTCCAGGCGCTGCCTTCGTGAAATCCGGGAACATTTTCAAAATTAGCTCCCTGCGAAGGGTTAAATGGCACCAGAAATTTTCCATCAGGAAGCTTAGGTCTTAAAATGTTGGTTTCGGGATCGAAATATTTCCTGTAATTCAGCGAACGTTTCAGAAAAAGGTTATAATCTTCCGTTTTCCCCTGTGATTTAGCAAACTGAGCCAGGTTCCAGTCGGCCAGATAGTACTCAAGGGCATGCGAAACTGAGTTGTCGAATTTCTCACGCAGAGGAACATAACCCAATTGCAGATAATCATCGTTGTCGGGTCGCATCAGGTTGCGTGAGCCTTCCATGTTTGCTGATTTAATCATAGCTTCGTAAGCAAGAGTGGTATCGAAATCTCTGATTCCGCGCTGCCAGGTATCGTTAAGCACAACCAGCGACGGATCGCCTTCCATGGTAAGCGTTTCGCGACTATAAAGTTCCCACTTAGGCAGCCATCCGCTTTCGCGGTACATATCAAGCATTGTCCGTACCATATCCAGCTGAATATCGGGGTACAGCAGCGAAAGGAGCGGATGCACATTTCGGTAGGTATCCCAAAGCGAAAATACAGTATAACGATTACCGGCAGTCCGGAGCGTTTTCCCGGATTCCATGCCCGGATATTCACCATTTACATCCTGAAGTATATTCGGGTGAATGTGCAGATGATAAAGCGCTGTGTAGAAAATTGTTTTCTGATCTCTGTTGCCGCCTTCCACTTTTATTTTCGAAAGTATATTCTCCCACTCCGAACGGGCTGACTGTATAGTTTTAGCAATGTCAAAAGCAGGTTGTTCGGCATCCAGGTTTTTTCGGGCATTTTCGATACTTACATACGAGATTCCCATTTTCACAGTAATCTTTTCATCTGCCTGTGTTTCGTAACTGTAAATAATACCAATATCATCTCCGGCTATTTCCCGGTTATATTTTTCATAAAATTTGTACGTTCCCGCGGTGTTATCCCACGCAGCTTCGGCGGTCATCGGACGTTGTTTTTTCCAGTAAACCACCTGTTTGGGCGTTTTGCTCACCTTCATCACAAAATATACCGGAAACACCGCTTGCGGATTGTAGCAAAACGTACCCATCAGTTTCATCCCTTCCACTTCGGTGTCGCTCACCCGACGGATAAAAGCGCCGCTTTCGTTTGTCAGTCCATCACCCAGATTTAGCAGAATATTACTCTCACCTTCGGGAAAAGTAAATTCAGTGATTCCCGTTCGCTGAGTTGCCGAACTGAGACTACTAATATTATAACGATCCAGATGACATGAAAACAATCCAGGCTCAGCTTTCAACCGGCTGATTTTACTACCGTAGTTTTTTATGTCGGCATCCGGCTTACCGGTAGTAGGCATCAGAAGCAAACTTCCCAGGTCCGGACAACCCACCCCGCTCATACTGATGTGCGATAAACCTGTAAAAACACTGTTGGTATGTTCATAAGGAGTTGAAAACCACTGTGCGTCCTTATCAAACTTGTTTTCCTTGTAGCCGGTTACATTGAACGGGCTGACAGTGACCATGCCATGCGGATATACAGCTCCGGGATTGGTGGTGCCGTAATTGGTTGTACCGATAAACGGATTGACGAAACCGGTGAGATTTTGAGAAAGCAGGAGATTACCGGAAAAAAGCAGGATAAAACTCAAAGCACATTGACTAATGGTTCTCATAGCAGGAATACTTTAAAGGTTTATGATTTTTGAAGAGTTTGAATAATTGAATTATTCTGAAAAATCATTTTAGGATTTTTACAGATAAAATGAAACTGTTCGATTATATCAGCGATTTCACAGAGCCTTTCCACGAACAGCCCAGACAATAAAGCACACTCAAATCCATGCCTTCGAGCGATTCGTTCTCATGAACAGGGATGATTTCGTAATTTTCGTTCACAGTTACGACAACACACCTTCCTTCATCGTTTTTAACCTGAAAGCGACGAATTTTGCACTGCGGACAAAGTTTATTTCTGCTCATATTGTTTATTAAAATAAAATCCCGTAAACGGTATGCGCTTCGGGATTGTTACATTATTGCGGAAAGCGAGGGATTCGAACCCCCGGTACAGTTACCCGTACACTTGATTTCGAGTCAAGCCCGATCGACCACTCCGGCAGCTTTCCTTAGGGAGTACAAAAATAATTTTTTTTCTTCAGATATTGGCAATATTTTGATTTTTGTTGCGAAAGATTTTTTTACTTTTTATCGCAAACTTTTTTTTCACAATATAAAATTAATTAATTTTTGTATTTTCATACACTCAAATTATCATTTTATCATTTTTTTTACAAAAATGAAAGCAGAACAAATTTTAAATGATTTAAAGAGAAAATTTCCGAATGAAACGGAATATCATCAGGCAGTACAGGAAGTATTGGAGTCAATCGAAGAGGTTTACAATGCCCATCCCGAGTTTGATAAGCAAAATCTGATAGAACGTCTATGTATTCCGGATCGTATTTTTACCTTCCGAGTAAACTGGGTGGACGATCAGGGTAAAGTGCAGACAAACATGGGTTATCGTATCCAGCATAATAATGCAATAGGTCCATACAAAGGTGGTATGCGTTTTCATGCTTCTGTTAGTCCTTCCATTTTGAAATTCCTTGCTTTTGAGCAAACATTTAAAAATGCACTGACCACACTTCCGATGGGTGGTGCAAAAGGCGGT
>JAFNAU010000091.1 GCA_017860335.1 Bacteroidota bacterium | reverse complement strand
ATTCCTTCTAATTTGTATTGATATTGAACGAATGTAAACTTGTCGAATACCGGAACATTGTAGCTGAACTTGATGTTGTTTTCGCTTGATTTGAGTTTGTAATTTTTTGAAAGTACAGGGATATATATTTCATCCCGGTTTTTTTTGTTTTTTTTGATCGAATTGAGTTGAATAATATATTCTTTATCCGCTATTTTGTTCAAATTAAACAAGACGTAACCATTCGTATTTCCCAACAAGTAAATTTCATTCCCCAAATGTGTTATATTCTCAAATCCAACTACGTTTTCGCGGATAAACAAGGGCATTGCAACACGATGAATATTTAGTTCGTCGTTCATTTTTCCGGAAGAGATGGCTGTAATATTATCTTTTGTGAAAGCCCAATACGTTTGATTTTCATCCTGAATAATCTTTCCCGATGAGTAAGTATCATCCCCTAAAATGATATTGGTAAGTGTTTCTGATTTTTTAAATGCCTTATTTATAGGATGATATTCATAAACACCGGATTCTGCAAAATAAAGGAGCTTTTCGTGGTATTTTACTAATCCCGAATTAAAACTTACGGGTGCACTCGATTCTATTTTAATTTTCGTTATTCTTTTATAATCAGGTGTTACGTCCAGTTTATAAACACCTCTGTATTCGTGATTTACAAATATTTTATTGTCAGGCATCAGTTCAAAATACCTGCTCGAAATATCAAAACCTTCTATTTTATTCCTGTAACGCCAATTGCCGTTTGACTTTTCCAGGATATTCAATCCTTCGTAATTTCCCTGAATAAGCAAATTTGGATTATTTTCCACATGTCTGATATCCCAGGTACCCAATTGATTGCAAATTAAATCCGCCTTGCCACCATTAACGATGAAAGTACCTGAATTATGACCGCAAAACAAGGTGTTGTCAATCACTTTTAGTACCCAGACTTGTCCTTTGGTGCCATATATTAGTTTGAAATCATCGGTTGTCTTTGCTGTTTTGTAAAACAGACCCTGATTAGTTCCTAAATACAGGTAATTCTGATGATATGCAACTGCATATACAGTTCCAAAGACGCCCTGTGTATCCTGAAATACCTGATAAGGTGATGTGTAATTGAGCAAACTGATGCCATTGTCGCATCCAAGCCAGATGTTGTTATCGGCATCTTCAAAGATTGAAAGGACAGTGTTGTTTTGCAAACCGCTTTTTTTATCAATGTGTCTGATAATTTTACCTTCGCGCGACAAAAGATACACGCCTTCGCCAACAGTGCCCAATACAAAACTTCCGTCATGAAGTTGAAGGCTGCTATATACGTTGAGAGCATTTATTTCAGCTGTTGACTCAGTTTTCCACGGCGAAATATTATCTTTGTCAATAACAAAAAATCCATTTTCCTGAGTTTGTATCAGTAGCTTATCTTCAAAAACAAAGATATTGATGATAATATTTTCTTTGAAAACGGATGCATTCGAAACTAAAAAAGGCTTCCCGTTTTCGAGCCGAAAAATACCTTCGTGCATTTTTTGGAAGTAAATCTGATTACCAACCAGAAACATTTTAGGAAGGTTGGTTTTTGAAGTGATGATTTTAATTGTGTTTGTTACTGTATCATAAATGTATATACGGTGTAATGACTGAAAAAGTGTCCATTGCTGATAGCCTGTAATATTCCAGAATTGTTCATCTTCCAGTAGTTTATCCTGTATTTTGTTGCTTAGCGAAGTGTATTTTAAATTCAGAAATTCGTCTTTCTGCCAGTAGCCAAACTCGCGGTAGCATCCTGTATATATTCTGTTTCCTTTTGCATATGCCGAACGCATAATTGTATGATTAGGCGACGGGTACAATTTCCAGTTTGAGCCGTTAAATTCCAACAGCCCTTTATTATTAGCTACGTAAATTAATTTAGTATCAGACTGACAAATATCCCAGTTTTGAGTTTCTCCGTGATATATCTCAGGCGCAAAGTTTTGGACAGGAAATAATTCCTGAGCTTGCACTCCCTGCAAAATACACAACGAAATAAATGCTGTAAGAAATCTTATCTGAAACATGTTTTTCGGTTTATGAAAAATAATAAAATCTATAATGTTATTAATAATCAAATACATGTATGAATATGTTGACTGTTAGATGTTTTTTTTTATAATCTGACTGACAGTAAAAAAACGAATAGAAAAAATTGCATCATGACAAAGAACGAGAAAAATATTGAAATATAAAAAAAATGCAACATAAAAAAGTAACTTACTGAAACAAATTTTATGTCCTCCATTTTGTGATATTGAATTATCCAACATGGTTTTGACCGTTGAATAATGTGTCGTTGACACTGAATACCAATAGTTTTGGATAATGCCAATTTCACTTATATCATTTTTTTTTCATTTCTAAAATATCTTTTTTTCTGAATAAAACTGATTAGTCTGGAAACACGCTTTAAGTATTAATATTCCGTTTTTTGTCCGCACGGTTTATTTTCCGTATCTTTGCACAAAATTAAGCATCCCCTCAGTTTATTGTTTGAACTTGTGAAAGAAGAACGGATGCTGTTACATTCTATGACATTTGATCAATTAGATCTTGTTGAGCCGATCTTAAATGCTCTCCAACACGAAGGCTACTCCCAGCCAACTCCCATTCAGGAAATTTCAATACCCATCGTACTCAGCGGCCAGGATTTATTAGGATGCGCGCAAACCGGTACCGGTAAAACGGCGGCTTTTGCCATTCCCATCCTGCAGCAGTTGCACCTCAATAAAGGCAACGACCGCTCACCACGAAAAATAAAAGCATTGATAGTAACTCCCACACGCGAACTTGCCATCCAGATTGATGAAAGTTTTGCTGCATACGGCCGGTTTATGAACCTGCGCCACACCGTTGTTTTTGGCGGTGTCTCACAGGGCAATCAGGTAGGCACTCTCAAAGCGGGTGTCGATGTACTTATTGCCACTCCCGGAAGGTTACTCGATTTGCACAATCAGGGCTATGTGAAACTGAATGACTTGCAGATATTTGTACTTGATGAGGCCGACCGAATGCTCGATATGGGTTTTATTCACGATGTGAAGAAACTGATAAAGATTATTCCCGCAAAGCGTCAGTCACTGTTCTTTTCGGCTACAATGCCTGATACTATTCGTACATTAGCTGCAACGATACTCACCAATCCCGAAGAGGTGGAGGTTACTCCGGCATCAACAACAGCAGAAACGGTGCAGCAGGAAATGTACTTTGTGGATGCGGCGAATAAAAAAGATTTGCTGGTGCATATCTTGCAGGACAAATCGATAAAAACCGCGCTGGTCTTTACCCGCACCAAACACGGAGCCGACAAGGTACAGCGATTGCTCACGAAAGCTCATATTAAGGCGGAAGCCATACATGGCAATAAATCGCAAAATGCCCGCCAGAACGCATTGAATAATTTCAAAGACCGTACCACCCGCGTGCTCGTAGCAACCGATATTGCTGCCCGCGGCATCGATATTGATGATCTGAACCTGGTTATCAATTACGAAATACCGAATATCCCCGAAACCTATGTTCATCGTATTGGCCGTACGGGTCGGGCAGGGCTCGACGGTAAGGCTGTGTCGTTTTGCGATATTGAAGAACGTGATTATCTGCGGGATATTCAAAAGCTTATCTCCATACAGATACCGGTAGTATCCGATCATCCGTTTCCTGCTGAGAATATGCCGCCCGAACCAAAGCAAAAACCTGCCGGAAGCCAAAGCAAAAAACAAAAATCCGGTCAGAATGCTAATCAGAATAAACCAAAGATAAAGCGCTCACGTGCTATTGAAAACAAATCAACTGTGGCAGCCTCTCCCAAAGCAGAAGCGTCTAAAAGCAAGGTGGTATTTGTACCAAAGAACAAAGTAAATACCCAACGGAAAACCGAAAACAGTTCAGATAAGTATTGGGGTAGAAACCGATAGTCGATATTGTTATAATGATTATCCGTATAATGTCATGACGATTTCATCTCAATTGCCCCGAGTTTTAACTCAGGGATATGGCAAATTGGACAATATTTACAGACAGTCAATTATTTCAGTAATCACCTGCAACCACACATCAGAAAATAAAAAAGATTGCTTCCATTTAGGAAAGCAATCTTTTTTATAATTGTTATACGGCAAACAGATTATTATTGTCGTATAATTTTCGCAATTTCATTATTTACTTTAATGAGGTAAACCCCTGTAGCAAATCTGCTCATATCTATTACATAGTAATCATTATCCGCTGTTGTCTGAAGCAGGATGTTTCCCTGTACAGAGATCAGTTGCAATTTATCACCCGCTTTTAAGCCTGACATGGTGAGCATATCCCGTACAGGATTTGGCGAGAAACTGAGTTGAGTTGCATTTGCGTTGCTCACGCCGGAGCTAACATAAGGAGCACCAAGATATTGATTGTCCAGATAATTCAAACGGCTTGTGATCCAGCCCGATATATAATTTGATACTTCGCTGTTAATATCGCCTGTTGACCAGCGGCTACTCTCACGACTTCCGACACCACTCCTGGTGAACAGGTTTGAATAATTCTGGAAACGCTGGAACAGGCTATTATAACTGAAATATGAACCCCGAAGCTGCATGTATCGGTTTTTAAGATTTGTTTTAAAGTTGTTGTGATTCAGCAAAAGCAGTTTTATGTACAAATTGTTTTGTGCATGTTCATATCTGTTTATAAACTTTGCCCTGATTATCGGTAGCCAGCATCAGTTCAATAAAGAGGTAATAATCGAGAAATACGGGCATATCATATGCCGCATCAACCTTTGCCTTGAAATTAGCATCATTACTATAATCCGATGAAACTTTTACCGCATCGTATATTGGCTTCCATTCAATGGGTTCACCGTCTCCCCAATCAGGGTATTTATTCTCGTAACCACTCCAGGTTTCAGAACCGTTGTAGTAGACTGGAATTGTTGCGTTGTAAAACATGTCACAAGAACTTTTTCCGAGCAGGGTGCCAATAGTCCAGTCACTGCCTTTATACATTCCACCGCGTTGTGTTACTACTGTTGAATCGATGTTGTACTTTAGTTTCTTCAGGTTTAATTGTTTGCGGTCTATCTTTTCGGTCATACAATACAATCCGTTGTATGAGTCGTTTAAGAACACTTCGACAAATCCACCCCGGGTTCCGTTTCTGAGTTTTGGTTCAGAGGGTGAAAAGTAGGGTAGTGTGGCAAATTCGTTCCAAAGATCGGTTGATACACGGTTGCGCATACGGGCAGGGTCAATGTACATGGCATCCAGTATCCAGTTATTGTCATTTCGCAGCCCCATAAACGAACGGTCGAGCGAAGTAACTCCATCTGAATCCTTTAATTTCAGCGCGTATGATTTCTTGGGTTGACTTGCGGCAAAGGCACCTCTGGTTTTTATGTTAAGCTGCATAACTTCGGTAGTGTCGGTTTTATCGGGTTCGGTAACAGCAAGTTTAGCTGCATTGTACACCGGGCTGATAGTATTTTCCGAATATATCTGAACAAGCGGCAGACAGCTGAATTTCAGGGTACCGGATGCCATTACTGTGGCTCCGTCAAGGATTTCTAATGAAAAGGTACTCGATGAACTTACATTACTGAATGTAAATGGAGTGTTGTTTGTCACCGGTTGTTTGCCAATATAGAGTCTGTAAGAAGAAACCTTAGGCTTGAAAATTACATTCATGGCAAAGCTGGTTCCCATTTTTGTTTCGGGAATAGTCAGAAAAAACTCTTTTTTCGAAGTGTCCACAACCGGTGTTTTCAGATCGAATTTCAGCGAGTCTGCATAGTTTGCAAAAGCGCCAAGGGATTGTCTGCCAAAAGAAGATTTTAAAGCAAAGCTGTCATCAATTGCGGGTGAGCCGTCCGAATCGGAGAATAAGAACAATTCATTGGATGATATGGAAACGGAGGAGTTATAAACTCCTACCGGATAATAAGTATCAGAAATGGAATTCCGTTTGTCCCAGATTTTCTGTGTATTTAATGCCGAGCGGATAATGTAATAACTCAGACTGCTTGTTGCTTTCAGTTCAAGGGTAAACGAAGTGGATTTATCGCTCTGTAGCGCATCCACCAAAACCAGAGCCGTACGGTCTGAAATAGTGTTGTCATATTTTATGTATTTCTTCGACGCGTAATTCTGAAACGTGTAGGTTCCATCGGTTTGCTTTTTAATAATCCAGTAATCGGCATCTGTAGCAGTTTCGGTGCTCAGTTCAGAATCATAAATAAGGGGGTAGCTGGCAGGTCCGGTGCGTATGGCGCCGTTAGCGGCTTCCGATTGTACGGAAATAAGGTATTTACTTCTTGTAAGGAGAAGACTTGCAAAACTAAAATTGTAGAGAATTGTCAGCACAAGAAGTACCAAGCCGGTTTTATTCATAGTATTATATAAAATCATTTGAGATTAACACTGCATAGATATAATAAGAATGCAAAAATACGGAGTATTTGAAGCGTAATTAATTTCAATAATCTTTCGATGTTAATTGTTGTGTTTAATTCAGTCATAACACCGGCTGAGAGCCGTAATTCATCTTGCATAAAACAAAATATGCAGGCGCGCAGTCTGCATACTTTGTGTATAATAAATTATCCGGTTAGTTTTTTGTCCTGCCCGGGTAAACTTCCAGCGCTTTAGCAAGAACAATCAGTGCATGTTTCAAGTCTTCTTTGTTAAGTACATATGCAATGCGTACTTCATCTTTTCCAAGTCCGGGAGCCGTGTAAAATCCTGAGGCGGGGGCCATCATCACCGTACAACCTTCGTATTCGAAGTCGGAAAGAAGCCACGCACAGAACTTATCAGAATCGTCTATTGGCAATCGGGCTACTGTATAGAATGCACCCATAGGGATGGGAGAGTATACACCCGGTATCCGGTTCAGACCATCAATCAGAAATTTCCGGCGTTCCACATATTCGTTATATATATCGAGCATAAAGTCGGCGGGAGTATCCATGGAGGCCTCGGCAGCTATCTGGCCAATTAACGGCGGACTTAACCTTGCCTGGCAGAATTTCATCACGTTTTTGCGAACTTCTTTATTCTTTGTAACCAGAGCGCCTATTCGTATGCCACATTCGCTGTAACGTTTTGATACACTATCGATAAGAATAACATGTTCTTCAATTCCATCCAGATGAAACGCGGAAATATAGGGAGCGCCGGTATAACAGAATTCACGGTAAACTTCATCGGAGAAAAGATACAAATCATATTTTTTTACCAGATCCCGTATTTGATTCATCTCGCTACGCGTGTAAAGGTATCCGGTAGGGTTATTGGGATTGCATATTAGTATTCCTTTGGTTCTGGGAGTAATCAGTTCCTCGAATTTCTCTATGGGTGGCAGTGCAAATCCTTCTTCAATGGTCGATACCACAGGTTTTACAATAGCTCCTGCACCTATGGCAAAGGCCGTATAGTTGGCGTAGGCAGGCTCAGGAACAATGATTTCGTCACCCGGATCAAGGCAACTCATAAAAGCAAAATTTACCGCCTCAGAGCCACCGGTTGTAATAATGATATCGTCCAGGTTTACATCGATATTAAAAGTGCGGTAATAGGATGCCAGTTTTATGCGCAGACTTTTAAAACCGTCGCTCGGACTGTATTCCAGTATCTCACGGTCGATTTTTCGTATTGCTTCGAGGGCAATTTGAGGTGTTTGAAGATCGGGCTGACCAATATTCAAATGATAAACTTTGATGCCGCGGGCTTTGGCTTTATCGGCCAGTGGAACGAGTTTGCGGATGGGCGACTCCGGCATTGCTTTTCCGCGTTTGGATGTTAGTGGCATAATATTTTATTATGAATTAATGAATTATTATTTAATATACTTTCAAGACCTGTTTTTGTTTATCTGAATTCCACTGCTTTCATATATCATTAAGTTACATGAAATCGATCAGGATTTTTATATTCAACTGCCTTCCGGTAAGAAAATTCGGCACGCCGTGCTGATATTTATTTATATCGGATACCCAGTAATACGAGTTCACATTTCTGAAATCAAACAGATTGAATACTTCGGCATTCAGCCAGATATTTTTTATATGTTTCATCCAGGCTCTGTCCATGATCCGGTCGGAACCGTTGACAATGACACGTGAAGCTCCGATGTCCACACGTTTATACGATGGTGTGCGGAAAATAGCCTGATAACGCTGGCTTCTCGGAGGTCCCACGGGCAAACCATCGGAAAAAATGGTTTTCAGATAGAGCTTGTATTTGGGATTGTTCGGCAAATAGTCCGAAAACAGCATAGCAAAGTTGTAACGCTGTTCACTCGGTCTCGATATCCAGCCGGGGTAAACCGTTTTATTTGTTGTCCTATCCGTATAGAAATCATTCAGTACATCTTCCCGCGATTGCATCAGCGAAAAATTAATCCATGAATCTGTTCCGGGTACAAGTTCTCCGAACAACTTGAAGTCAACGCCGGCAGTATATCCTTTGGCGTCATTTTCACCCGAATAACGTATCCGAACATTATCTACAGAATAGGTAATGATGCGGTCGGCCAGTTTCAGATAAGCCTCAGTGGTGAATTTGAACGGACGTCCCAGCGCGCGGAAATAATAATCGCCACCCAGTACGAAGTGCAGCGAACGCTGGGCTTTGATATCTTTATTGAGCCGGATAACGACATTCCCCTGACTATCCGAAACAGTATCGCGCAACTCCTTATAGAATGGCGACTGATAATAGACACCCGTGCTGAAACGGAAGCTGAAATCTTTTTCCCAATGTGGCAATACTGAAATTGAAGCACGGGGACTTAGCAGAAATTCGCGGTTGAAGGTCCAATAATTCGCCCTCAAGCCTCCGGTAATTGCCCAGAGAGCTGCATCGTTGTTCCATTTGTAAGTGTCCTGCAGATAAGCTGTCGTGCGCCAGGAACTCATGGTATTTTCCGCTTTCAGGTTGTAATACAGGTCAACCACTTTATCGTAGCGGTAGGGCATGGAGTAACCTGCGGAATCGCGCCATTCCCATTCGCTTATTTTGTCAGAAATAATTTCCTGTTGCAATGCTGCACCCCATTTCAGCGTGTGACCGGAGCGGATAAATTCTCCGGTGTGTGCCAGGCTGGCAACTGTGGCTTTCAGACGGTTGCGGGCATGCTCGTGATACGTGCCGATACCAAGTTGTGCTCCCTGCTGACCGGCAGTATCTGTGTCCAGATTAAGTTCGCTCAACACATATTGTCCGGTGATGTCGTAAGTTTCATTTTCATTTGTATGAAACGACGAAGCGGTCAGACCGAGTTTCAGGTCTTTCAGGGGTTTGTAATTGAGTGTAAGCGCTCCGAAAGCAGTCTGGAAAAGATCTTTTTCCTTGCCGTCGAAATAAATTCGCAGTTTTTCGGCTTTGTTGTACGTCCCGAAAGCTGTTTCACGTTCTTCGGGAGTAAACTGAAAATTGTTTTGTGAGAAGTTGCCCAGAAAGTTAATATCCCATTTTTGGGCAAGCTGCCAGGTCAGATAAGTCTGATAATCGACGAATGAAGGTTTGTATTCCCCTTTTGTATCCAGTGTCCCCAGCAGATATTGCGAAGTCTTGTAACGGATGCTGTGCATCTGAGTAAAACGCTTTCCGGCAGTTGCCACATAGGCTGATGCACCCAGCAGACTTACAGATGCTGATGCTTCAAAACCTTCAGGTTTTTTATATCTCACATCCAGAACAGACGACATCTTATCGCCGTATTCGGCATTGAAACCTCCCGATGAGAATCCTACATGTCCGACCATATCTGAATTGATAAAACTCAGACCTTCCTGCTGACCGGCACGTATCAGCAGCGGACGATACACCTCAATTCCGTTCACATATACGATGTTTTCATCAAAATTTCCACCCCTGACATTATATTGCGAACTCAGTTCGTTGGTAGAACTTACCCCCGCGAAAGCTATCAGCATCGACTCGAAACTGCCACTGCTGTTAGGCATCAGCTTATATTTCGAGGGATCTAAAGTTTCCATAGTGGAGGTCTGTCGCCGGATGCTCATCACATTCACCTCGGCAAGTTCTTTGACCTGCACCGGCATTTCAACCGTAATCTGCACTACCCGCTGATCGGGCAGGATAGTATGACGAATGGTCTGATAGCCAAGATGGGAATAGACAAGCGTAACCGAATCGGTCATCGTTATGTTGAGGTCATAGTAACCGTTGTGGTTGGTGATAGTGCCGTTATTTTTTCCTTTGAAATATACACTGACATTTTCTATTCCGCGGTTATTGCTGTCAATGACATAGCCGTATATCCTCACTTTATGAGTCTGAGCGGAGATACTCATCAGTGAACAAAAAAAGAACAGAATGATCGATATTTTAGTTTTCATCAGATTACAGGTGAGTGCGGGATGGCTGAATCATTCATTACTTTACGGCTAATTGTGCTTGTAGGTGTTATGGGTCTTGAGTTAAATAAGTTGCAAAAGTAATGATAATATGCCGTTTATGCAAAATCGACTGTTGTGAATTTGTACTTTGAAGTCGAAATATTAATACAAATCAGAAATTTTGAATTTCATTACTGATGAAAAATGAAAGTTCGTAGTGAAAAATAGTAACAATTAGTAAGCCGGACTATCTGTTGAGAATTTATGGTTTGATTAGATAATCCGGCTTTTTCTGCTGTAAAATACAGGTCTGTCGACAACAGAAGAATGCATAATCAGCTCCTCGATACGTTTTTCACACCCTTAACCTGCTTGATTTTTTTGATGATAGAATCGAGTTCTTTGGTGTCATCAACCATAATGGTAAGATTACCCTGAAACAATCCGGCATTCGTATCAATGGAAATGGAACGGAGCAACACATTTTTCTCTTTCGAAATAATGGATGTTATATTGGTTACAATACCTATATCATCATGTCCTACTACCCGTAGAGTTATAGGATATTGCGATCCGATTGACTTGCCCGACCACTTTGCCTTGACTATCCGGTAACCAAAGCGCGAAATCATTTGTGGAGCATTCGGGCAGTCGGTGCGATGGATTTTGATACCGCCGGTAACCGATACGAAGCCAAAGACATCATCTCCGTAAATGGGATTGCAGCATTTTGCCAGTTTGAAATCAATATTTTTCAGGTTCTCACCAATCACAAGCACATCCTCTTTCGACGCTGTGTCGGGCAGGGGGGCAGCTTCTTTGGTGAACGCTTCGGCGGTTCGGATTACTATATCGGGATTTGAGTCCCGGGTTTCCATATCCAGATATGCATCCCTTATTTCGTGTATATCGATGGTTTCCTGTGCTATGGCCTGATAAAAGTCGCTTACCGTTTTAAATCCTTTCTTTTTCGAAAGCCGGGAGAAACGCCCGTCATCCACCTCTATTTTCCAGTTCTTAAACCGTCTGAGCAGTGTTTCCCGACCGATTTCAGCATCCTTGAATTCCACTTCTTTGAGGGCCTGACGGATTTTGCTTTTGGCTTTGGAAGTGGTGGCTATTTTCAGCCACGACTGATTGGGTTTCTGAGCAGCCGAAGTGAGTACTTCTACCTGGTCACCATTATTCAGAACGTACTTAATTTGTACATTTTTTCCGTTTACTTTTGCTCCCACGCATTTGGAGCCCAGGTTGGTATGTATGGAGAATGCAAAATCGAGGGCAGTAGCACCCTTGGGCAGTTTGTGCAGATCACCATTCGGCGTAAAAACAAAAACTTCCTTGTCGTACAAATTCAGTTTAAACTCATCCATGAAATCCACGGCATTAAGTTCCGGATTTTCAAGTATTTCACGGATATTTTTGAGCCATTCGTCCATTCCGCTTTCGCTTTTTATGCCCTTGTACTTCCAGTGTGCTGCAAGTCCCTTTTCGGCTACTTCATCCATCCTGACGGTTCGGATCTGTACTTCCACCCATTTGCTTTGAGGCCCTATCACAGTGGTATGCAGACTTTCGTAACCATTGGTTTTGGGGATGGATAACCAGTCGCGCAACCGGTTGGGGTTGGGTTGATACATGTCGGTAATGATCGAATATGCCTGCCAGCATGCTGCTTTCTCTTTATCTATCGGCGTATCCAGAATGATACGGATAGCAAAAAGGTCATATATTTTCTCGAATGGTGTATTTTGTTTTTTTATCTTCGAATAAATGGAATGAATAGATTTTGTCCGTCCCTTGATCTCAAA
>JAFNAU010000090.1 GCA_017860335.1 Bacteroidota bacterium | reverse complement strand
ATAAACTGAGCGGAAATATAGGTCACTGTTCCGATTTCCTCTCCGATTGACTTGGGAGTTTCGGGCTGGCTGATATCCTTGTGGCGTCCGTTCAGAAAATAATCGGTGGCGCTCCTTCTGAAACTTTTATCAGGATTGGGTTCGAAAAAGAATGTCGTCGTTCCCGAGGAAGATTTTCTGACATCTTCTCTTCCTTCCAGTATAGCATCCATTTTCTTTCGGTAAAAAGCCGTAATACGACAATACTGTGAACATTCGCCACGGTTGGCGCTGCGGCCGGTCATAGCCTCACTGATGTAGCACTGTCCGCTATAACTTACACACAATGAGCCATGTACAAAACATTCCAGTTCAACTTCCGTCTGTTTGTGAATTTCCCTTATTTGGTTCAGGGTCAGTTCCCGCGCCAATATAACCCGTGAAAAACCGACATCCTGAAGAAACCGGACCTTTTCCACAGTCCGGTTGTCGGTCTGCGTACTGGCGTGAAGTTCAATCGGCGGCAAATCCAGCTGAAGAATGCCCATATCCTGTACGATCAGTGCATCCGTCCCTATTTCGTATAACTGGTGGATTAGTTTTTCGGCTTCGGTGAGCTGACTGTCGGTCAGGACGGTATTCAATGCCACCAGCACCTTGCAGCGGTAACGGTGAGCATAGGAAATAAGCTGTTCGATATCAGCAATGGTATTTCCGGCAGCAGCCCGTGCGCTGAACATCGGTGCACCGATATAAACAGCGTCAGCACCGTGATTAATGGCAGCCAGACCGCATTCCAGGTTTTTGGCAGGTGAAAGGAGTTCGACAGTACGCATGCTCTTGTTATTTGATATTTGCCAAATCGTATGGCGTTTCCTGGTATACGAAATAGTTCAGCCAGTTGGTGAAGAGCAGATTAGCATGACTTCTCCAGAGCACTACAGGTTCGTTAGCCGGGTTGTTTTCGCGATAGTAATTTACGGGCATTTTAATGGATAAGCCTTTTTTCACATCCCGTTTATATTCAGTATCGAGTGTACCGGCTGAATATTCCGAATGTCCGGTAATAAAAAATTCACGTCCGTTACGTGCCATGACCATATAAACTCCGGATGTTTCCGATTCTGAGAGCAATGTAAGTTCGGGTACTTTCAGAATATCTTCCCTCCGGATTTCGGTATGTCGGCTGTGAGGAACATAAAACACATCGTCGAAGCCCCTGAAGATCGGATTAAGTTTATCGTAAATCTTATGTTCGAAAACTCCGAACATTTTTTCGGGTAGTGGATATTTCGGAATATTATAGAAATGATTCAGTCCAGCCTGAGCTGCCCAGCAAATATACAGGGTAGAAGTCACATGGTGGTGAGCCCAGTCGAAAATTCCAGTCACTTCCTTCCAGTATTTCACTTCTTCGTATTCCAGTTGTTCCACGGGAGCTCCGGTGATGATCATACCGTCGTAGTTGCTTTTTCTGATGTCGTCAAAATTCTTATAAAACGCCATCATGTGCTCGATGGGCGTGTTTTTCGAAGTATGGCTTTTCAGTCGTAAAAAGTCAATCTCAATCTGCAAGGGCGAATTGGAGAGCAAACGAATCAAATCGGTCTCGGTTGTTATTTTTAGTGGCATCAGATTTAAAATAACAATTTTGAGAGGTCTGATCTCCTGACTTTGCGCCCGCTCGGTATCCATTACAAAGATATTTTCTTTGCGCAAAGCATCAACCGCCGGAAGTGTATTTGGAATATTTAGTGGCATTTAAACAGTATATAATTGATAGTAAATAGTTTAAAGTAAAAAATGCAGAGATGATTAATCAGTAATATTTTCGGTAAATTTATGTTTGTAAAAATTCGTTTCAGTCTTTTTGCCTGCAGTTCATCGCAGATGGTATATTTTATTTTCCCGGCCGAAACCATTTGTACCAGATCTTCCGTTGATTTATCGGGCATTTCCACGATTTTTATCGAATCGGCAATTTCGTTCGACAAATTCTCTAGTCGCTGCCTGAATGGCGAACGGAAAGGAATGCAAATACTGTCTTCGGTCAGCAAATGATGTTTACGAATGGCTTTCACGTTGGTAGTATCAATAATTTCCTGCTGCACAAGCATTTGCCGTCCTGAAATTATCGGTATTGAAAGTGCCAGTATCTTTTTTATTTCCGAAGTATTCGGTAAATTCATGGCTATCAGGTCATACCTGTTTTCTAAAATTCCTGCAATTGCGGAGTCTATGTTGTTCTCCGGATTAATTTCCAGTTCCAGACCCAGCGAATCGGCAAATGCCTTCACCAGTTCATATTGAAAACCCTCAATTTGATCGTTGTAAAGTTTAAATCCGAGTGAACTTTTTTCGGTAACTACCCGCAAACGTCCCGATTGGCGTATCTCAGACAAATCGCGTTGTTCGGTGAAAATCTGACCTTTACGTGTCATATTGAACGTAAGCGTCATCACGAGTATCATACCCGCTATCATTCCTAAGATTATTTTCGCACAGCGATTCATTCGGCCAACAGATGAGGTTTAATTATAGAAGTTCCACGACAAACCAAGTTTCAGCACCGGAGGATTTATAGCATAATTGGGCATATAGAAATGTGCTCCGCTCATAAAGTATTTGTTCAGGTGATTATATTCAATAAAAAATCTGGATTGTTTCAGATGAAAGTTGGCATATACATTCAGGATTGGATAATTACCGATAAGTGCTTCTTTCTGTGTATAAAACTGTCCGGTTGCAGGCATGTATGCCGGAGCGTAATACTTGGTATGATAGCGCACATTAGCTCCAATCTGAGGATACAAATCTTTAAACCATTTGGAATAATAGTAGAAATTGTGAAACAAGGTAAGGGTTGGCAAAGGTAGTACGTCGGGTACCGAGCTAACCTGATAAACAGCGTTGTTTTCAAGTACAAATTTTCCGAAATGAAAATCCTGTTTCAAATCGGCCGAAAGCACCTGAACATTACCATTATACTGGGTTGGCAAGGCGTTTTCATTGAAATAAATATAATCAGTTATATTCTCAACACCCACATTGAGCAGCGTATAAAGTTTGGGCAGCGAGAACGAACCGCT
Source organism: Bacteroidota bacterium (assembly GCA_017860335.1). Lineage (GTDB taxonomy): Bacteria > Bacteroidota > Bacteroidia > Bacteroidales > Paludibacteraceae > UPXZ01. The sequence goes on along the minus strand of JAFNAU010000090.1, from coordinate 6,280 downwards.
GATATGAGTTTTGTACATTTTACTGAACTCATTGTCCCATTTGAAATGCGTGGAATAATAATGCTGGAGAAAATATGCCGGTTCTTCATTCCGGACAAATGCATTAGCGGTAAGCTGGATATTTTGATTGAACAGGTTAAAATTTCCGGTAGCCTTACCTTCTATCCGAAATTCGCCCAGTTTATAGCCGATGAGGTAAATATCGCCCAATATGTTATACCGAAATCTGGTTCCCTGATTTTTCGATAATACCCCCCCTACACGCGTGTTCGATTTTGTTATCCATGCCAGGGTGGTATCGGGTTCGTATGTAAATTGCTGAATCTCATTTTCTACATATCCCGTCAATCCGAATTTCATCCATTTGTTGAATTCCTCCTCCAGACTTACCGATAAAAGGTTGGTTAATGTACGCACAGCAGCCGTATCATTGGCATCTTTTTTTACCGGGTCGGTAAATTTGTAAAAATCTGTTACCAGCGTAGGCTCATAATATCGCTTTTTCATTTCCTCGAGCTTTATCATGTGTCCAAAACGGGTTACTGGCACATAATCGTAACGTACAGAATCTTTGTTCACTTTCACTTCGCGGTTGAAACCTATGCTGTAACTGTGATTATAAAAAGCCTGATTTTTGCGGAAAACTGAATATCCTTTCAGGAAAACCGGCATATCTTTCGGTTTTATCGAAATATCGGGATTGGTGAGATAACTGAGGTCACTCAGACCACCGCTTTCATAATTGAAATGATTGTTGATGGCTACCAGAACATTACCCGAATAATGTTTGCCGTTGTACCGGCCGAAAATGCCTCCGGAAAATCGTTTCACCGCCTGATTGTTGTATTCACCGACTGCATGTATATAATCCAGAGTGGTTCCGAAATTTGCCTTTTTAGACGGACTTGCCGTAAACAGAAACTTCACCTGTTCTTCTTTACGATAGGCAGAACCTCCGGTAAGATAGGTAAGATTGGTATAGGGATAAGTTGCATCGTAAAACAACGCGGAAGAAATATCCAGAGTGTAGGGTTTGTAGGCTTCGTCAAATAAGAAATCGGAGCCCTGAGGTCTTTTAAAATACAGTTTAGACTGAAGCGGCGAACCCAGGTTGCCCGAGAAGGAATTGGCAATACTGAAAGATTCCACAGGATTTTGATCCTGATAATTGATAGTGGCAGTATCCATAGGAACCGTATCGGCAATAGCCATTTGTTCCGATATCGTCCAGGATTTGATATGTTTTACCGGTTTTGCAGGTGTTTTTTTCTGTGAATTAATTGAATCCGTCTGCGGGAAAGCTTGCATCCCCAGAATAACCAGACTGTAAATAAGAATGTATCGTTTCATCAATGAGTGGTTTAGCACGAATAAATCGCAAAGATACAAAAATTTATAAAGCTTAAATTCAATGCGATAATTATAAAAGGGAAAATTGAAAAATTATAACGATTATTTGAGAAATGTTTTTCTTATCCGGCAGAAAAGGAAACTGAACCACTTTCGGCTGCGAATTTACGAAAAAACAGGTGCTTAACTTCAAAACACTCGCAAAAAAACTACAGATGCTATTGTCAGTCAAAGAATTATTTGTATCTTTGCACCCTCATAAACGAAATTATTTACAAACCATTAAAAAGGTAAAAAACAGTATGTTAAATCATTATGAAGCCGTTTTCATTTTAACTCCCGTTTTATCTGACAATCAGATGAAGGAAGCGGTAGATAAGTTCAAAGCTGTCATTTCTGACAACGGAGGAACTATCACAAATGAAGAAAACTGGGGAATGCGCAAGCTGGCTTACCCTATTCAAAAAAAATCGACAGGATTTTATGCCTTGTTGCAATTCGATGTTGAACCTACAGTAATCGCTGCCCTCGAAACTCAGTTCCGTCGCGATGAAAGAGTACTTCGTTTCTTAACATTCCGTCTCGACAAGTATGCTTACGAGTACGCTGAAAAAAGAAAAAACGTGAAATCACAACCGAAAGAAGTGAAAGAAGAAGCAGCAAAAAAAGAAACTAAAGAAGAAAAGGAGAATTAAAACATGGCAGCACACTCAGGAGAAATCAGATATTTAACTCCACCTACGGTTGATGTTAAAAAGAAAAAATATTGCCGTTTCAAAAAAAGCGGTATTAAGTACATTGATTACAAAGATCCGGAATTTCTGAAAAAATTCCTCAACGAACAAGGAAAAATACTTCCCCGTCGTCTTACCGGTACTTCGCTCAAATATCAGCGCAAAGTAGCTCAGGCAGTAAAAAGAGCACGCCACCTGGCATTGCTTCCTTATGTAACCGATATGATGAAATAATAGAAAGGAGAACAAAGTATGGAAATTATATTGAAAGAAGATGTAATCAACTTGGGTTACAAAGGTGATATAGTGAAGGTTAAAGACGGCTACGGTCGCAACTTCCTGATCCCTACTAAAAAAGCCATTTTAGCTACCGAATCAGCTAAAAAAATGCTGGCTGAAGATAACAGACAACGCGCTCACAAACTGGAACAAATCAAAAACAATGCACTGGAACTGGCAGAAAAACTGAAAGAAGTAAGCCTGACCATCGGAGCAAAAACAAGCTCAACCGGTAAGATATTTGGTGCAGTTGGTCCAATTCAGATTGCTGAAAGCCTCGAAAAAGCAGGTCTTACTATTGACAGAAAAATTATCAGCATCAAAGAACCGGTTAAAGAAGTAGGTTCATATCAGGCTACTATTAAACTTCACAAAGAAGTATCTGTAGAAATCCCATTCGAAGTGGTATCTGAATAAGAATTCTTTTCGATTCAAAATCATCTTAAAAACCGATTTGTCGCATAATGACAAGTCGGTTTTTTCTTGAGTATATTTTCAAATACCTACCCTATCCAACACTACGACCATTCATAATTTACAATATCTCAAATAATCAAATTATATGTGATTTTCAACCATTACACTTTTCAACTGGTATTATTTTTTGGTAAGATACCGGTATTAAAGGTCATAATCCTGAAAGAGTGACTGTAATAATGCCAATGAAAATGTATAAAAAGACAGAGAGCTTACTCAAGAGCAAAAGAATTCAAATCGCTCAAATTCCTGATTTCGGGTACTTGTTGAGCATACAATTGGTAGAACTAAAAGATGTCGTATTTTCGAAAATCATTTCAAATATAACAAGTTTTGTTTTGAAAATTTTTTCATGAAACATGCTTGTGGTCTCCAAGATTTGAGAATTACACTGAACCACAGTATTATATAATATTAATCGAAATAATACCTATTTTACATCATCATTGTGAGTATTTCTGTATTCAGTGGCAGAAACACTCATTTTCTTCGTAAAAATACGACTAAAATACAGGGGATCTTCAATACCAACCATCATACAAATCTGATTTATCTTCAACTCGGTAAAGCAAAGATAATAACATGCTTTCTTTATCTTTAAATCAATAAGATAATTGAGTGGTGAACATCCTGTTTTGCGCTTAAACAACGATGAAATATGAGAAGGTGAATAACGTACATAATCGGCTATATCCTTTAATGTCAGGTTTCTATTCATGTTTTCACGCATAAAGTGTATAGCCTCATCTACTACATCGACTTGCGAATTTTTATCGTTGTTATGCTCTCTATACAGTTTTATAAATTTAATAGAGCCAAAAAAATGCATTAATAAGGTAGAGCTGTATTGAAGATTATCTATAGAATAACCTCCTTTCAATGTGCTAAGAATTTCTTCAAATAATTGAATCCGTTCTTCTATTCTGGAGCTTTTTTCCGATGAAATGTGGGTCAATCTATCAAATCCATCTGCAAAAAAATTAGCCTTTTTACCATCAAAATGTATCCAATATATTGTCCATGGGTTTTTAATATCGCTTCCATAAGCATGAGCTTTCCCTTTTGGTAATATAAAAAAATGCTGAGGTAATACTTTATACTTCACCCCATCCAATTCATACCATCCATACCCTTCAGTACAATAAATAAATAGATAATTAGTGGATTCGGCGCTTGTTCTTCTGAAATAGTGATATTTTGCCTTAGGAAAGTAGCCGATATCTTTTATATTAAGCATGCTGAAAAGTTCATCATTTATTGGTTCTCTAAAAATAGAATCTGGTAAATGAACTGCTCTCTCTCCCAAAAAACCATCTGATATTCTGGCCATAATAATAATATAAGTTGTGATTTTTGGTACAAATATAAAAACATTTTTAGTAAAATCAGAATTTTTTCCATATAAATAATGCTATTTTCTATTTAATGATGCAATTGAATACATTTCCTTTGCTGATAGAAAAAACAATAACAGTTTCATAGAATAATCAGTAATTATTTATAACGTAACACCTCAGAAATAATCAGATTAATTGAAAATAATTCTATTCACGCTTTGGAATACAACTATTTATCTAATTATCTATTTGGAAACATGAAAAATATATTTCACAAAATATTTATACTCAAAAATATTTATCTTCTGTTTCATTGAATTCTTGTCAGCTATTAATAAAGCCAATCAGTCTGATTTATCCATAAGCCAGATTGATGAATGTTTAAATCGTTCAATATTACATGTAAAAAAAATGGTGATAGTGCTTGAAAAAAATGAAAACAACTGAAATGTGAAGTAAATGATTAAGGCAGCAGCATTTTCCTCTTTAATAATGGCATGATATAATTTAAATAAAGAACTAAATAGTTTGAGAAAAAGAAATTTAGAAAATTATAAAACACAAAGGATAAATATAAGGGATATCAAGAAAAAGAAAAAGAACATGAAAAGAATTATAATTTTTACAATCTTTATTTTAACGATCACCTTGATTGCTAATTCGCAGGAAAATAATTATTTCAAAGCCGGCGACAGGATTTGCTTTGTTGGTAACAGCATAACAAAAGACGGAGAATTTATCCATAACATCTTGCTTTATCAGATTACCCGATACCCAAATCAGCAAATAAACATCTTCAATTGTGGCATACCCGGAGATGTAACTCAAGATGTTTTGGATAGGCTGGAAACGGATATTCTTATACACAAACCTACTAAGGTAGTTATAATGATCGGGATGAATGATATAAAAAGATGGTTCTATGGTTCAAAGATAACTTCGAATGCAGATACTTTACAATTACAACAGGAAGCAATAAATCTTTACAAAAAAAATCTTGCAAAACTGTTGAGCGAATTTCAATCACGAAGTATCGGCATCATACTTCAAACCCCGACTATATACGACCAAACAGCAAAATTTGCAACAGAAAACAAATTTGGTTCTAACGATGCGCTTAAAGTTTGCGCCGATTTTGTATGTGAACAAGCTCGAAAATTTAAATTGCCTTTGGTTGATTACTGGACTTTGATGGCTCAACTGAATAAAAAAATTCAAAAAGAAGATCCAATGTCAACAATAATTGGTATGGACAGGATACATCCCGGGTCTGATGGTCATTTAGTGATGGCATATCAATTTCTGAAAGCAGATAAAGCTCCTAAATTCGTATCAAAGATTTGCATTTACAATAATAATAAAAAGAGTGCTCTGAAAAGCTGCAATTGCGAAATAAAAAATGTTTCTTTGAATAAAAATAAAGTAACATTTACTGTAAAAGAAAATTCATTACCATTCCCGACTAAACCACAGCAAACAAAGAGTTTAAGTTTAATCCCATTTGTTGATGAATTTAATGTAGAATTATTGAAAGTACCGGTTATAAAACCTGGTAATTATAAATTAACGATAGATGGTGTTCTGGTTGGAGAATTTACCGGTAAACAATTGCAAAATGGCGTAAACCTCACAAGTTATTCTAATACTCCTCAATACCAACAAGCAATTAAAGTACGCGATTTGCTTTGGAAAGCACACGAAGAAGTCTCAAAATTGCGGGGAGTAAAGTTTATTGAATATAACCCATATTTTTCAAGTTGTAAAAATAAAGATAATTTGTCGAATGTTCAGGTATTTATGGATTCTGTATTTTCATATGAGCCATATAAAAGTAATCCCTATTACAAAGCCCGACTTAAAGATTATATGATATATAAACCATTAGAAAAAGAAATTGAAAATGCATCTATTCGATATAATGAAATAGCATACTCCGAAGCAAAACCAAAAGAACATACTTATATAATTGAACTTGATAACACAAAAAACTAATACTATGAAAATTTTTTTAATTGCATTATTGTTTTTAATCCCTTTAAATGTTTGGGCAGATTATTATGTTTCGGTTTCCGGCTCCGATTCTAATGCCGGAACTCTCGAATC
>JAFNAU010000089.1 GCA_017860335.1 Bacteroidota bacterium | reverse complement strand
TGTAAAACAATTCAATCAAAAACGACTAATAAGCACTGAAATGAAGAAAATTGAAGCGGTAATTCGCAAATCCAGATTCGAAGATGTAAAGGAAGCATTAAACGAAGCAGGTATCGAGTGGTTTTCATACTGGGATATCACCGGGCTTGGCAAGTCCACCGAAGACCAGGTAGTTAGAGGGCAGATTTTCAAATCCAATTATATCCAGCGTCGCATGCTTTCTATTGTAGTACGCGATGTGAACCTCGAAAAAACCGTCAACGCTATTTTGAAATCAGCCCGAACAGGCGAAATGGGCGACGGAAAAATTTTCGTCTATGACATTGAGGAAACTTACCGGATCAGAACTGGAGAATCCGGACCGGGCGCACTTTATAACAAAGAAAATTCTGTAAATCTTTAATCTCTCAAAAAAAACAAAAATGAAAAAATATATAATAACTCTTTTGGCATTATTTTCGGCATCAGCCCCACGACTGGCAGCACAAACAACAGTCGCGACAACACCAACCGTTGATTCCGGCGATACAGCCTGGATGATAATGGCCACCGCGCTAGTTCTTTTTATGTCAATTCCAGCCCTTGCACTTTTCTACGGAGGTTTGGTTCGCCGTAAAAACGTATTGAATGTATTCATGCAATGCCTTATCATTGTGGCTGTCATCAGCATCGAATGGGTAGTTTGCGGCTACAGCCTCTCTTTTGGAAGTTCTCACGGATTTCTAGCCCCATTTATTGGCGGTTTTGACTGGGCTTTTCTAAACAATATCCATATTGCCGATTTAAGCCCGTATTTTATTTCACATTCACAAGTTGCAGCTGATGGAACCAGCATTGGCACTATTCCTCACCTTGTATTTGTGATGTACCAATGTATGTTTGCGGTCATTACACCCGCTTTGATTATCGGGGCGTTTGCAGAGCGCATCAACTTTAAGGGATTTTTGATATTTACTGTGTTATGGTCTTTGCTTGTTTACAATCCGGTTGCTCATTGGGTCTGGTCAGCCGATGGCTGGCTATTCAAACTCGGAGCACTTGATTTCGCGGGTGGCACTGTAGTGCACGTCAATGCCGGAGTCGCCGCCATCGTTACTGCCATCATGCTCGGCAAGCGCCGCGATTACGAAGGACATGCCCTTCCACCTCACAACATTACATACGTGGTGATGGGTGCAACCATGCTTTGGGTGGGCTGGTTTGGCTTTAACGCCGGAAGCGGACTTGCAGCGGACGGACTGGCCGCTAACGCGTTCATGGTTACTCATATTGCAGCAGCTGCCGCAGCGCTCACCTGGGCTATTCTTGATTGGTTCAACGACAAAAAACCGACTATCGTTGGCACAAGCACCGGCGCAGTGGCCGGGCTGGTCGCTATCACTCCGGCTGCCGGTTTTGTTGGCGTAGGCGGCGCTTTGGCAATAGGAGTGGTTGTATCGCTGATTTGTTTCGTCATGGTTGCCCGAGTAAAACCCAAATTGGGCTACGACGACTCGCTTGACGCTTTCGGAGTACACGGAATTGGCGGTATGATTGGCGCAATCATGACAGGCTTACTGGCAACCCCTTTAATTCAACCGGCTTACAGTGGAGCCTTTTACGGCAACTGGCATCAGTTGGTGGTTCAACTGATAGCCATTGGCACTACCATCATATATTCAGGCATAGGCACTTTTCTCATATTTAAGGTTACAGAATCAATCATTGCGGTCAGGGCTAACGATAAGCACGAAGCAATAGGATTAGATGAAACCCAACACGGGGAAACTGCTTACACAAGCTTTGAATAAAAATAAAAAAAAGACAAACAAAAAATACACAGATATAGAGATGTCTGTAAGGATAAATTTTGAAAGAAATCTTAGTTTAGTATGGTTTACTTCTACTCGTATGAGCACCTGTAAACATTAGATCAGATACAGTAAAACTAATATATTTTGGTATTACTGTAAGTTTTGAGTTTTATTGTTTCAGGCAGACTACTTCGTGATGAAATAGTCTGCCTTATTTAGAAAATCATTTTGTAATCTAAAAACACTCTTTCACTGATATTTCATTCAATATTTTCACGATTAATTATATTTTTGAAATCAATTCAATAGAAATAAACAATTAAATAATTATCCTCAAACAAAACCAAAATGTCATTTTAAACTCACACAAGGTTATATATTTTCAATATAAAACATATATGCCGTTTTTTATAACATTTAGTAACTTCATAGATAATATTATTAAAATAACAATAACTGAGAGAAAATCCCTGTCAAAAATGCCTACTTTTGCATAAAAATAAGAAGCTAAGATTATATATAAAACTGAATCTCAAACAAACAAAATAATAATACAAAGATTATGTCATCCTTAAGATTTACAGCAGTAGAAGAAGCCTTTAAGAAAAAAGCATTATGCGTTTCTGCTCCTTCAAAGTTCACGACCGATTATTACGGTAAGTATGTGTTTACAAAATCCATCATGGCAAAGTATTTGTCCAAGGATATTATGAAAGCGTTGAATAATGCTATTGAAAAAGGCGTAACACTTGATCGCAGTGTAGCTGATGATGTAGCTACTGGAATGAAAATGTGGGCAATGGAACTGGGCGCTACCCATTATACACACTGGTTTCAACCGCTGACCGATGGAACTGCTGAAAAGCATGATTCTTTTATTGATTATGCAGCAGGTCCCGGAGAAGCTATCATTGAAGACTTTTCAGGAAAATTGCTTGCACAGCAGGAACCCGACGCATCATCCTTCCCTAGCGGAGGTATACGCAGCACATTTGAAGCACGTGGCTATACAGCCTGGGATCCTTCTTCTCCAGCATTTGTCGTTGATGATACGTTATGTATCCCTACCATATTCATTTCCTATACCGGAGAATCGCTTGACCTGAAAGCTCCATTGCTGAAATCACTGAGCGTAGTAAACAAAGCAGCTACAGCTGTTTGTAGAATGTTCGATCCGAATGTTAAAAAAGTTGTTGCATATCTTGGTTGGGAACAGGAGTATTTTCTGATTGACGAAGGATTGTATGCAACCCGTCCTGATCTGATGCTCACAGGTCGCACTCTTATCGGTCACGAATCAGCTAAAAATCAGCAGATGGAAGATCATTATTTTGGTGCTGTTCCGACACGTGTTGCTGCATATATGAAAGATCTGGAGTTTGAAGCTTACAAATTTGGAATTCCACTGAAAACCCGACATAACGAGGTTGCCCCTAATCAGTTTGAGCTTGCTCCTATTTTTGGAGAATGTAACCTGGCTGTCGATCAAAACCTGCTGGTGATGTCAATTATGAAAAAGGTAGCACGCCGTCACGGTTTCCGCCTGCTGTTACACGAAAAACCTTTTGCCGGAATTAACGGTTCTGGAAAACACAATAACTGGTCGCTGGGTACTGATACCGGCGTAGGATTGCTGACACCTGGTAAAACGCCGGAAGAAAACCTGCAATTCATCACTTTTCTTGTTAACATCCTGATGGCTGTTTACAAAAACAACGCATTGCTGAAAGCGTCGATCATGACAGCTCAGAATGCACACCGTCTGGGAGCAAACGAAGCACCACCTGCCATTGTATCAGCCTTCCTTGGAAGTCAGATCAGTTCTGTGCTTGACAAATTGGAAAACAGTACCAGTGACGAAGCCATCGTTATGGGTGAGAAAAAAGGTTTAAGTCTGGGAATAGCTCATATTCCTGAAGTTTTGCTCGACAACACTGACCGTAACCGTACTTCACCGTTTGCCTTCACTGGCAACCGTTTCGAATTCCGTGCTGTGGGTTCTTCAGCCAACTGTTCCTCAGCAATGGCTACCCTTAATGCTGCCGTTGCCGCACAACTTATTGAGTTCAAAGCTACAGTAGATGAAAAAATAGCATCAGGTGCTACTGTTCAAAGTGCCATTTTCGAAGTAATCAAAGAATATATCAAAATATCCAAACCAATCCGCTTCGATGGTAATGGTTACAGCGACGAATGGAAAGAAGAAGCTGCCAAACGCGGTCTGGATTGCGAAACCAGTGTTCCGGAAATCTATAAAGCATTTACAAGCGAACAAAGCGTGAAAATGTTCACTTCAACCGGTGTACTCACCGAAAAAGAACTTCATGCCCGCAATGAAGTGAAATGGGAAACTTACACCAAGTGGATACAGATTGAAGCACGTGTGCTGGGTGATATAACAATGAACCACATCATTCCGCTTGCAACACGCTATCAGAGTTTTCTTCTGGATAATGTATCGAAAATAAAAGCAGTATTCAGCGGTGAAAAAGCTGAAAAACTCAGCAAAATGGATTCTGACCTGATTGTAGAAATAGGTGAACGAATTGCAACAATCAAGAATGCAGTTGATGATATGGTTGACATCCGTCGCTCTGTAAACAAGATAGAAGATGAATACGAAAAAGCAGTTGCATATCATGATAAGGTACTTCCCTATTTTGATATTATCCGCTACAACACCGATAAACTTGAGTTGATTGTGGATGATGAAATGTGGACACTGCCTAAATACAGAGAAATGCTGTTTATCAGATAAAAAATAGAATTTTCCCATACTTAAAAAAATAGTGAGAATTCTTAGCTTAAAGTATTCTCACTATTTTCAACAATAAAACTTAACAAACAAACGATTGCCATTGACGCTTTTTTATCCGAAAGCAATGTCAGTACTTCCAAACATATTATGAGTTTAAGTCCATTACAAATAGATGAATATGAGCAGCGTTCGCTGTACTCATTTCAAAACGAACACGATGCATGCGGCGTAGGTCTTGTTATCAATCTCAGCGGAGATAAATCGCATGAAATTGTAGATAACGGCCTTCAGGTACTTGAAAATATGGTACACCGCGGAGCTGAAAGCGCCGACAACAAAACCGGTGACGGAGCCGGTATTCTGGTGCATATTCCTCATGAATTTATTCTTTTACAGGGAATCGCCGTACCTTCGAAGGGTAAATACGGCACCGGACTGGTTTTCCTTCCTAAAGACGTTCAAAAATCCAACGATTGCCTGAATGTCATCAAAGATTATGTTGAAAAAGAAGGTTTAACACTACTAGCAGTACGCGATGTTCCGGTAAACAGTGAAATTCTCGGAGAAATATCTGCCTCTAACGAGCCTGACATCAAACAGATTTTTATAACCGGCAATCTGCAACAGGATGAATTAGAACGCAAACTTTACATTGTCCGTAAAAAAATTGAGAAAGCCATACAACAGTCGAAACTTGCTGCTGAACGTAGTTTCTATATTGTTAGCCTTTCCACCAAACAAATGATTTACAAGGGAATGCTAACTTCCCTGCAGTTGCGTGAATATTTTCCTGATCTCAGCAATCCGAATTTTACCAGCCGCGTAGCACTTGTTCACTCACGCTTCAGCACCAATACATTCCCCACCTGGGATCTGGCTCAACCATTCCGTATGATCGGTCATAATGGTGAGATCAATACCATTCGTGGAAACCGGCAGTGGATGGAAAGCCGCGAAAGTGTTCTGAAATCGGATGTCCTGGGAAATATGAAAGACCTATATCCCATTGTTCAGCCGGGCATGAGCGATAGCGCTTCACTCGACAACGTACTGGAATTTCTGGTAATGTCGGGAAAAAGTCTTCCACATGCCATGGCAATGCTTGTGCCTGAAAGTTTCAACGACAAAAATCCTATTTCGGATGAATTGAAGGCATTTTATGAATATCACAGCATGCTGATGGAACCCTGGGACGGACCTGCAACACTGCTTTTCAGCGACGGACGATTTGCCGGTGGTATGCTTGACCGCAACGGACTTCGCCCTGCACGTTACACCATCACGAATGACGGTTGTATGATTATTGCTTCCGAAACAGGAACAATATATCTCGAAGCTTCGAATATCAAAGCACGTGGAAGGTTGAGACCCGGTAAAATGCTGATTGTTGATACCAGAACCGGTCAGATTTTTTATGATAACGAACTTAAAGACGGACTCGCAAAAGCATTCCCCTACCGCGACTGGCTGAACAAGAATTGCAGCAACCTCGATGTTATTTCATCCGGCAGAAGCGTTAACAACGATATACAAAATTATGAAACTCTTCTGACTGCATTTGGTTACTCAGTAGAAGATATCCATAATCTGATCATTCCGATGGCAAACGAAGGGAAAGAACCGGTTTCATCTATGGGTAACGACGTTACACTCGCTGCATTTTCGACCAAACCCCAACGTTTGTTCAACTATTTCAGACAGCAGTTTGCTCAGGTGACCAACCCACCTATCGACCCGATACGCGAAGAGCTTGTAATGTCACTTACCGGTTATGTTGGCTCCGTGCATCAGAATCTGCTTGAACAAATTCCAGAATTGTCCAAAATCGTGAAACTAAAAAGTCCGATTTTGACCAACACTCAGTTTGACATATTACTGAATTTGAGATACAAAGGTTTTTCGACCGCTGTTTTACCCATGCTTTTCGATCCGAAACAAGGGACAAAAGGGCTTGAAAAAGCGATTGATGAACTTTGTATTTCGGTGGAAAAGGCGGTAGATGAAGGTAAAAATTACATCGTACTCAGCGACCGGGGTGTTGATGCTGCTCATGCACCAATTCCCTCCCTGCTGGCTGTTTCTGCGGTACATTTATACCTTGTGGAGAAACGTAAGAGAATGCAGATTGATATTGTTGTGGAAAGCGCCGAACCGCGTGAAGTGATGCATTTTGCTCTGTTGTTTGGCTTTGGAGCCAACGCTGTAAATCCTTACCTCGCTTTTGCTGTACTCAACCGAAAAATTAAATCGGGCGATATACAACTTGACTTTGACACTGCTAAAAAGAATTACATAAAATCCATAAATAAAGGATTACTCAAGGTACTTTCCAAAATGGGAAATTCCACATTGAGAAGCTACCGCGGCGCACATATTTTTGAAGCTATCGGCATATCATCAAGAGTATTGAACTCGTATTTCAAGGATATTTCCTCTAAAATCGAGGGCATTGACTTAGACGACATTGCACGTGAAGTACTGCAACCTTTCCTGGAAGCATTCGACACCGAAAGTAATGAGACATTCCATCTGAAAAACTTAGGAAATTATGCATACCGGAATGAAGGTGAATATCACGCTTGGAATCCCGAAACAATATCACGGCTGCAAATTGCCACTAAAACAGGGGAATATGCCAGATATAAAGAATATGTGGCTTTGGTGGACAATAAATCGAACCCTGCATTTATACGCGATTTGCTCGATTACAAACAAAATCCGATAGATATTTCGGAAGTAGAACCGGTGGAAAACATCATGAAGCGCTTTTGTACGGGTGCCATGTCTTATGGTTCCATCAGTCGCGAGGCACATGGTAGCATCGGGACGTTTTGGGGTGACTGCCGAATATCTAGTGAATGCGGACGAACTGCAAATAAAAATAGCACAGGGAGCAAAACCTGGCGAAGGCGGACAACTTCCGGGTTATAAAGTGGATAAAATAATTGCCAAAACAAGGCATTCCATTCCGGGTATTTCGCTCATTTCACCGCCACCGCATCACGACATTTACTCCATCGAGGATTTAGCTCAACTGATTTTCGATTTGAAAAACATTAATCCGAAAGCCATCATCAGCGTGAAACTGGTATCTGAAAGTGGTGTAGGCACGATAGCCGCAGGTGTGGCCAAAGCCAAAGCCGATTTAATCCTTATCAGCGGTGCTGAAGGAGGTACCGGCGCAAGTCCGTCAAGTTCCATCAAACATGCAGGACTTCCCGTAGAAATTGGACTTGCAGAAACACAGCAAACACTGGTAATGAATAACCTGCGCGGTAAAATCCGTTTGCAATCAGACGGACAACTCAAAACCGGGAAGGATATCGTTATTTCAGCTCTTCTTGGAGCTGAGGAATACGGTTTTGCCACCAGTGCACTGATTGTTCTGGGATGTGTGATGATGCGTAAATGTCATATGAACACCTGTCCCGTGGGCGTAGCCACACAAAATGAGGAACTGCGCAAGCGCTTCCTGGGAAGATACGAATATCTGGTCAATTTCTTTACATTCCTGGCAGAAGATGTCCGTGAACATTTGGCAAATCTTGGCTTCAAAACACTGGATGAAGCCATCGGAAGAGCCGATCTGTTGAAACGGAAACATTTTCCGGAATTCCCTAAAACTGAGAAAATTGATTTAAGCCGTATAACATTTGTTCCAAAAGAAGCTGAAACAAATGCGCTCCGCAAAAACAGCGAACAGGATCACAAGCTTGAAAATATACTTGACCGGGAACTTATCAGCAAATCTCTTCCTGCTCTTGACTTGTGTATGCCTGTAGATTTTCAGTCAAAAATAAAGAACACGGATCGTACTACAGGTGCCATGCTCTCTGGTGAAATAGCCAAACGCTACGGACAGGCGGGATTGCCTGACAATACCATCTCCATCGCCTTTGAGGGATCTGCCGGACAAAGTTTCGGGGCATTTCTGGCAAAAGGCATTACTTTCAGCTTACATGGCGATGCCAACGACTATCTGGGGAAAGGCATTTCAGGTGGAAAAATCATCGTTACGCCTCCCAAAGGAAGTACATTCCCACCGGAAGAAAATATACTTTGTGGCAATACATTGCTTTACGGGGCAACATCCGGCGAAGTTTATATCAACGGAGTAGTCGGTGAACGCTTCTGTGTGCGCAATTCAGGTGCAACAGCTGTTGTTGAAGGAGCAGGTGATCATTGTTGCGAATACATGACCGGTGGCCGTACAGTTGTTTTAGGGCCAACAGGACGCAACTTTGCAGCCGGTATGAGCGGCGGTGTAGCTTATGTACTCGACGAGAAAGGCGATTTCGATTATTTCTGCAACATGGAAATGGTGGAACTTTCACTCATCGAAGACAGCAGCGACAACAAAGAATTACACGGTTTAATAGAAGCACATTATAAACATACGAACAGCCCGCTGGCAGCGAAAATACTTCACAACTGGAATGAGTATGTCGATAAATTCATCAAAGTGGTACCCATTGAATACAAAAAAGTACTCGAAGATGAAAAAATCGAAGCTATCAAGCGTAAAATCGCAAGTGTGGAAAGAGATTATTAATTGTCCCCCAACCCCCTAATGAGGGCATTTGGGGTGTACAACTAACTCAAGTACATATAAATAAGCATATCAACACAAATAAATTATTAAAAATTACTAACCAATTTCCCCCTTTAGGGGGTTAGGGGACAACTTATATGGGAAATCCAAAAGCATTTATGAGTATTCCGCGCAAGGAAGCGGGATACCGAATGCCTGAATGGCAGGATCTGATATACAAGGGAAGATGGAA
This sequence comes from Bacteroidota bacterium, assembly GCA_017860335.1. Lineage (GTDB taxonomy): Bacteria > Bacteroidota > Bacteroidia > Bacteroidales > Paludibacteraceae > UPXZ01. Next base: position 1,106 of record JAFNAU010000089.1, on the reverse strand, counting down.
AGAAGCCATTGAAATACTGCATGAAACAAATAATTTTCCGGACTTTACCGGACGAATCTGTCCGGCACCCTGCGAGAAATCCTGTGTGCTCAATCTGAGTGAGGTTCCTGTTACAATTCGCGAGAACGAAGCTGCTGTAACCGAAGTGGCATTCACAGAGGGCATGATCAAGTCAAGGCCACCAAAAATCCGAACAGGAAAGAAAGTAGCTGTTGTTGGTTCCGGTCCGGCAGGTCTGGCTGCTGCTCAGCAACTGAATCGTAAAGGTCATACCGTTACTGTTTTTGAAAAGGACAACAGCATCGGAGGTTTGCTGAGGTATGGAATTCCAAATTTTAAGCTGAATAAAAACATTATCGACCGCAGACTGGCTCAACTGACAGAAGAAGGCGTTATTTTCAAAACAAATACAGAAATAGGTAATACAATCGCAGGTGCTGAGGTAATGAAAGAATATGATGCCGTGTGTCTGAGCATAGGTGCAGGTCATCCACGCGATATATCACCGGCTGGCCGGGATTTGAAAGGCATTTATTTCGCCATGGATTTTCTTTCGCAACAAAATCAGGTTATCATGGAAGAAACCATGACTATTTCCGAACGAATAACTGCCAAAGATAAGCATGTACTTGTAATCGGTGGTGGTGACACAGGTTCCGATTGTGTGGGCACTTCCATACGTCAGGGTGCTGCTAAGGTTACTCAGATTGAAATTCTACCAAAGCCACCTGTCGGGAAAAATCCTGCAACACCGTGGCCAAATTACCCCAACATTCTTAAAACATCCAGCTCACATCAGGAAGGTTGTGAACGCAAATGGTCGCTGAATACCCTGGAATTCAAGGGTAAAAACGGACAGGTGAAAGAAGTGGTGGTAGAAGAAGTGGAATGGAAGAAAGATGAAAATGGCCGTTTCACTATGATTTCGACCGGAAAAACCGAAACCATAAAGGCTGATCTGGTGTTCCTGGCATTAGGCTTTATTCATCCGGTTCATGAAGGATTGTTGACCGAACTTGGCGTAGCTTACGATTCGCGTGGTAATGTAGCAGTCGATAAAGAAAACCAAAGCTCTGTTTCGAAAGTTTTTGCTGCCGGTGATGCTG
>JAFNAU010000269.1 GCA_017860335.1 Bacteroidota bacterium | reverse complement strand
GACCCTGCTAATCCCAAATTAACCGGATTTGTCGAAATCATGGGAAATGCTGATATTGCTATTAAGAATGATGTGCTGTATGCTGACTCGTACATCGATCTGGTTTGGTTTGATATTACCAATCCGGCTCTGCCGGTACTACAGGGACGAAAGGAAAGTGTCTTTCCCACTGCCATCCCGCCCATGGATAATTTTTATGGTTATGATTACGAACAATGTTCCGATAAAAGCAAAGGGGTAATAGTTGGCTGGGAATTAAAGGAAAAAACCGGAACCTATACCAAAAACCGCTGGTGGTGGTGGAGGGGAGGAATGGTTGACGATATGTATATGGCAAATGTTGAGAGTGGCACGAAAAATAGCGGAAATACCGGTATTACCGGTTCGATGGCACGTTTCTCTCTGTATAAAGATTATCTGTTTACTGTAATGAATAACACCCTGGCGGTGTTTGACCTGAGCAACCAGACACCTGTTGTGGCTGCTGACAGTATCTATGTGGGATGGGATGTGGAAACCATTTTCAGTTATAAGGATTACATGTTTCTGGGTACTCCCCGTGGAATGCTGATTTACTCGGTCAGCAATCCGGTAAAACCTGTTTATGTTTCCTCTTTCACTCACTTCTACGGTTGTGACCCGGTGGTGGTCGAAAATGATACTGCTTATGTGACAGTACGTTCCGGAAACTTATGCGGACAAAATTCAAATGAACTGATCGTGGTGGATGTAAGTAACGTAAAACAACCCAAACAGATTGTATCTTATGCCATGACAAGTCCCAAAGGACTAGGCATTGACAATGGGACACTATTCCTGTGTGACGACGGACTGAAAGTGTATGATGCCCGCAATCCGATGATACTGATGGCCAGACAGCTGGCGCACTACAAAGGAATGGACGGTTACGATGTAATCCCTTTTAATCATACACTGATGATGATAGCAGACGATGGTATTTACCAGTATGATTATACCGATTTAAAAAATATTAAGCAATTGAGCAAACTTCCGATAGGACAATAGATATTTACTTTCTGCAACTCAATCATCCCGCCGCAGTGATGCATCGGGGTGATTTTTTTTCACAATATCTTTCATGGAACTGAAAGCAACTGTACATTACTTCATAAGCTTTTATATCGTTTGTTTTAAAAAACAAACCCCGCCGGATATTACCGGCAGGGTTCATGATTATTTCGAAAAAATATTTGCTTATTTCTTTTCTTTTCGTGGTTTCATCTTTTTTATTTCACTTTCCAGCTTTTCAATTTCCTTTTCCTGATTATTGATTGTTTTCAGGAGTTCGTTCAGCTCTTCATTTTCAATATTGGTAGGATATTGTGCATCCACGCGGTCCAGAAAATCAGCTAATACATTCATATAGTTTGTAAAAGCTTCGTAGGGAGATACATAGTTTGTGCCAAACGAATCATAATGAGACATGTAGCGGAAATTATCGGTGGTCTGTAAAAGCAACCAGTCGTGTTGCAGTGGTTTGTCGTTGCACAGATGTACACGTTCACTGACAGCGTAGAGTTTACTGAGCGCTTCATGCTGCAGGTCGTTACCATTCCAGACACTAATGTCCTTGCTTTCTGCCCAGCTGGTGGGGTGCGTGTATGACAGCGAGTCTACGGTTTCCGATTTTTTGGGAGCTTCAGATGGCAAAACAAATCCGATACCCTGTTCGATGGCATGGTAAGGCATAGCTTTGAGAAATTCGAATATACCCGATTCCGGATGTTGATAGAAGCCCAGTGCTTCGTAACCCATCCAAACATTGAAAATACTTTCCGTCTCAGGTGTTTCTGCTATTTTACCGATGAATTTTTCGGAAGTAAGCGGAAATTCAGACCAGGTACGATTAGAGAAACGGAATGCAATATCATCGCTCAGTTTATTGTTGCGTACCAACAGTTTTAGTTTAGAAATGGATGGATGACAATAGATGTAATTCGGACTTTTCCATCCAAGTACATCCTTTACCTGTTCAATAAGAATAGTTTTATAGCCCAGTTTTGAAATTACTTCACCAATCTCGTTTGAATAGATAAGTTCGGAGTTGCGTAAAGCTGTAGGCCTTTTCCCAAATAATGATTCAATCTTATCGGCATGAAGGTTGAGTTGTCGCACAAACTCATCTGTGTTGTAGAGGGAGGCCAGTGAATGAGCATAAGGCTCTGCCAGAAACTCAACGCTGCCGGTTTGGGACAGTTCTCTGAAGCTGTCAATCACTTCGGGTGCGTACTGTTCGAGTTGTTCGAGCGCCACTCCGGAAATGGAAAATGCACATTTGAATTTTCCGTTTGAACTTCGTATCATTTCTGCTATTATACGGTTGGCAGGCAGATATGATTGTTCGGCCATGGCGCGAATTCGTTCTTCTGCCTGAAAATCATCATAGTAATAATGATCCTGCCCGATTTCGAAAAAACGGTAGCGTTTCAGGCGCAGCGGTTGGTGTATTTCAAAATAAAAACAAATGTTTTTCATATATCTTGATTTAATATTTTTCTCTTATAAATTGATTTTAATGCATACCTGTAACCATGTTGTAGATGGAACGGACTTTCATACCGGCATCGTACCATTTAATGTTGTTGACCTCTTCCAGCCCCAGTTCGTGCAGGCTTTTATACATAGCCGGATTGGTTACAATGCTGTAAATAGCATCTGCCATCGCGTCAATATCCCAGTAATCGGTTTTAATGACATGATTGAGGATCTCGGCACAGCCCGACTGGTACGAAATAAT
>JAFNAU010000088.1 GCA_017860335.1 Bacteroidota bacterium | reverse complement strand
ACATATAAATTAAGTATCTCATAAATTAAGTATCTCATAAATAAAATAGTTGGTATCAAGTATATAACATAGACAGACAATGAAAAAAACCATGACAATCGCGTTATTGACATTTTTTGTGTTGACAATTCACGCTCAGAATGAAATAACGACACTTGAAAAAGCAAACCAACTGATTGCAAACAAAAAGTACGAATCCGCATTCAAGACACTTCAGGACTTTGACCCGAAAAACGAAAAACCAGACGTTGTTTTATTAAAGGTGGATATCGCGTTGAATTATTTTGTATTCTTTTTCAGTAGACTCAATTCTGAATAACCTTATCAGGACTTATCCGGATAATTACAGACTGTATAAAACACTCGGCGATTATTATTATGATGCTCAACTGAGATATGGCGAAAATTGGCTTAAGGATGAGAAAACACTTAAAAACTTAATTGTCAAAAACTATCAAACGGCTATCGACCATAATATTGCGGACGACAAGGTATATTACGCTACCGGCTTTCAGTATCTTACCCAAAACAAATACAAGGAAGCAATACCATACTTCCTGAAATCGCTTGAAATTAAAAATGATAACGCGGAAACAAATTATAATCTGGCTTATGCATATCTGTACACTGACGATAGAGACAATGCATTAAAATACGCTAAGAAATCGCTTGAACTTTATAAAGACGCGGAACTTAAAGGGGATGCTGCGAGAATGGTTGCGCAGATTTATTCTGAACTTGGTGACAAAAACAATGCAATGATGTATTACGAGAAAGCTAACGAAATCGACAATGGAAATTACTATAACTTAAAACCGTTACTTGCGCTATACGTCGAAACCAACAATAATAAACAAGTGGAATTCTTAAATGTATTTTATACTCTTGCACCGGAAAAGCCAACAATTTATAACGATTTAGGAGAAATTTACTATCGTAACAATAAGACTGCTGAACTAATCGAATTTTTAAAGAACAAACTTCAAACGTACAAAACTGAAAACAAGGTTACAGGCAACTTAAATTTTTATCTGGGTAAACTATATCTTGAATCAGACAAAAAAGCCGCAAAAGAATATTTCCTTAATGCAAAAGCAATTTTTTCGTCTATTTACGATAAAAATAATCAGGTATTTAACGCGATTGATGAGGGAATTAAACAAACTAAAGAATGATATTTTTCAGGTGAAATAAAATCAACAGATTATTACTCCGTAGATAAAGTCATTTGACTTTATCTACGGAGTTCTTTTGTTAATGTAGTATTTCTGTTCTAGTCTACAAGTGTTTGGCGCAGCTTGCAGCTATTTCAGCCTGAAAATTTCATCCAGCGTGTAGATACCCGACGAAGCAGTTCCGGCAGCTGTAATCATGGCTTTTGCCAGTTGTGCCGCATGGATAGGGTGGTATCTGCGGGCTATTCCCAGTTTGTTGGTGAAATACATGAATTTCAGAGCGATACGTTCTCCGGAACGGTTTTCTTTCCGGTCGCCATCCAGTTGTCCCGGGCGGAAAATATACAGGTACTGAAAAGGTAGTTTTTTGACGGCATCCTCGAGTTCGCCTTTCATGCTTATGTAGAAAGCCACCGCGCGGCTGCTTGCCCCCGCCGACGAAACGAGTACATACGCAGGTACACCATTCTCCGAAGCCATTCTGGCAGTTTCATATTGGTAAGTGAAGTCCACTTTGTATTGGTTGTCTTTGGTTTTGGCGTTAGCTATGGTCGTTCCCAGGGCAGAAAACAACACGTCGCCCTTTACCAGTTCTTTCCAGCTTTCAGGCTTATCGAAGTCAACAATGTGCTCTGTCAGTTTCGGATGACTTACTCCGCTTGCACGCCGTACAAATGATACTATTTCCCCGTAATTGTTATCTTCCAGCAGTTGCCGGGTAAGTTCCGCGCCTACCATACCGGTAGAGCCGATGATTAATGCTTTTTTCATCTTTATGGTTTAAATTTCCTGATCAATATGTATATCCCGGAAGCCGAGGAAATACAGAATTCCGTCCAGTCCGATGGTGGAAATGGACTGACTGGCGCTTTCCTTTACCTTGGGTTTGGCATGAAAGGCAATGCCCAGTCCAGCCGAGTTAAGCATGGGCAGATCGTTGGCTCCGTCACCCACTGCGATCACCTGTTCCAGCTGAATTTTCTCCACCTGTGCAATCAGTTTCAGCAGTTCGGCTTTACGTTTTCCATCCACCACATCACCCACATAGTGTCCTGTAAGTTTGCCGTCTGCTATTTCCAGCTCGTTGGCATAGACGTAATCCATGTCGAATCGTTTTTTCAGGTAGTTGCCGAAATAGGTAAATCCGCCGGAAAGTATGGCAATTTTATAGCCGCACATTTTCAGTACGGACATCAGCCTGTCGGCTCCTTCCATGATTGGCAGATTTCTGGCTATTTCTTCCATCACATTTACATCCAGTCCCTTGAGCAGTGCCACCCGTTGCGCGAAACTTTCGGTAAAATCAATTTCACCTCGCATGGCCGATTCGGTAATGGCGCGAACCTGTTCGCCCACACCGGCACGGTCCGCCAGTTCGTCGATGACTTCTGTTTTTATCAGCGTCGAATCCATATCGAAGCAGATCAGTCTCCTGTTGCGGCGATATATATTATCTTTCTGAAACGAAATATCGATGCCTTCGCGGGAGGTGAGGATCATAAACTGCTCCGAAAGCAGATTTTTATCTTTCAGTTCGCCCCTCACAGACAACTCGATGCACGAACGGAGGTTTTCTCCTTCTTCATGAATTGATGGACGACCTGTAAGGCGTTTGATGGAGTCGATGTTCAGCCCCTGTTGAGCAAGTTCGCGGGTAACCATAGCCAGTTGTTGCGCACCGATTACTTTCCCGAGGATGGTCACAATGTAGCGGCTTTTACCCTGACGGTTCACCCAGTTCTCGTAGTTTTCTTCGCTCACCGGTTTGAAACGGACGTGCATATTCAGTTCGTTGCACTTGAAAAGTACCTCTTTCAGGATATTGCCCGAATTACTGTCGTCGGGAGTTTTAAAAAGTATCCCGAGCGAAAGGCTGTGGTGAATATCAGCCTGACCAATATCCAGAATGGTGGCGTTGTATTTGCCAAGAATAGTTGTAATGGCGTTGGTAACTCCCGGTTTGTCTTCGCCGGATATGGTAATAAGTATTATTTCACTGTTCATGATAATTTTTTATTTTCTGTTAGTCAAAAGCAATCAGCTTTTAATCCGGATGCCCATATATTTATTATAGGTATCGAGTACATTGGGGACATACCGGATGGGCTCTTTTGCCCGGAAATAGCCGTATTTCACTACCGGGTCATTGTAATATTCCGGTTCACTTTTTTTCACCAGGTAGTATTCCACGTTATCGTACCAGATATGGGGATTTTTTCCGTATTTTTCAGCCAGTGCCATAGCATCAAGGATGTGTGCCGGTCCGCAGTTGTAACTGGCCAGAATGAATTTGATGCGTTCCTCCTTGTCGGTTATCTTACGGTAAATCATATCCAGACTCTTGATGTATTCCACACCTGCAGCGATGTTTTTTTCAGGATTTTCTATTTCGTACCGGCTAACTCCGAAATTCAGAGCTGTCTGTGGCATTAGCTGCATGATACCCCGTGCACCTGCCCACGAAACAACGGTGCTGTCATAACCCGACTCAACAAAGGCCAGGGCAGCCAGCAACTGCCAGTCCCAACCTATGCGTTTGGAGTGACGTTTGAATATGGCATCGTAAGGCGATATGGCACCGCGTGGTATCGGGATTTTTTTGAATGCGAAATAGGGATTCTTTTCCCAATATTTTCCATAAAGTTTATCCCTGAGATGCATGGTAGTCTCAAGTTTGCTCCAGGCCTGAATGGAGTCGGACAGCCTCCGGTCACCTTTTCGTGTGAGCCAGCCGTTACGCTGGTTGAAGCCTATCGGAATGCGGCAATCCAGTTGGCGGTTGAAAATTTTCTGGAGTAACGCTTTGTGACGGAAAGCAATGGTATATTTTATTTTGCCGGATGCGACCTGAAGCATAAGGTCATCGGTATTCAGCGTGTCATTAGCGAGTTTGATGATGATACCTCCGCCGATTTCGTCGTTCAAAGTCTGTAATCTCTGGTGATCAATGCTTTTATTTTTTACCCAGACTTCTTTGCCTACCAGTTCTGTCGGATCGGAAACAGCATCGCGCCCCATCATTTGCACCAGTACCAGGTAAGATTCTCTATGCGGAAAAACAAAATTAAACACTTTCTTCAACGCTTTGGTTTCGAAAGTTGTGTAAATAGCCAGATCGGCTTTGCCCAAAAGCAGATAATTTGTCATTTCCTCATCGTTTTTGGCAACCTGCACTTTCAGCTTCAAGTGCAGGTGATTGGCCAGATCCTGCGCCAGCTCGTAATCGTATCCCAGAATTTCATCTCTGTAATTGAAGTACGATGTGGCACCGTATTGCGTTACAACTTTCAGCGTGTCTTTTGGAAAATAATTTTTTGAAATGCCTGTGTCCGTTGGTTCAGCAGACTGCCTGGTTTTATTGGTGATAAATTTACACCCAATCAGCAGACCCGAAACAATAAATATTGCAATCCAAAATCTTACTTTCATACTCTGTTTTATGTGTGCTGTATATTTTCAGATTTTATTATCTGGTTTCCGTTCATCCGGAGCCAGATCTGAGCAGTGGCAAGTACATCCTTCTGGCAATAGGTGGCTATGCGGGGCAGATTTTTCTCCCCGTAAAAAACTTCAGCCACCTGGCTGCCGTCAATGTCGTCTTTTGGCGAAGGAATGCCGAAGATTGCTGTGAGCAGTTTCAGTGAGGTAAAGTTCTTGTAATCGCCGAACTTCCAGAAATCGAGCGTGTCAACAAGGTTAACTTCCCAGGGTTTACGATTGTTTATTTGCAGTTGGATGGGTAGTGGCAGATTGTTGATGAGCATCCTCCGGCAGATGTAGGGAATGTCGAACTCCTTAATATTATGTCCGCAGAAATTATAATCGGGATATTTTTCAATCAAAGCGCTGAGATCCCGAAGCACCCGGGCTTCATCCTCATCGGCAAATGATTTTGTGCGGAAGTGCATCTCTTCATTTTTTATAAAGATAAACCCTACCGAGATACAGATAATCCGTCCGAATTCGGCATAAATTCCGGCGCTTGTTTCATATCCGAACGCAGGTGTCGAATCTTCGGGATACTTTTCGGGCATCCTTTTTCGGAGCAGGTTGAATTTTTCATCCCACAGGTGTTGCATTTCCCCGTTCAGTTCCGCGTATGTTCCCGTTGACGGTACTGTTTCGATATCGATAAACATCAGTTTCTGTTGCAGAGGATTCATTTTCGTTTTTTTTAGTGTTTAACTGGCAGAAAAGATTTGCTGACCGGACTGTGTCGTAAAAATGGATTTCAGTAGCAGCTGTATTGTTTATAGCTTTTTATTCAGATTATTTTCAATATATTTAGTAAGGATATCGATAGCTATGTGATTATTGCCACCCTGTGGAATTATTAAGTCGGCAAATCGTTTTGTCGGTTCAATAAACTGCAGGTGCATGGGTTTAACAGTCATTTCGTAGCGTTCCATTACTTTATTTACAGACCTGCCACGTTCTACAATGTCGCGGTTGATGACGCGTATCAGGCGGTCATCGGGGTCGGCGTCAACGAATACCTTCAGATCCATCATTTTACGCAATTCAGGATTGCAAAGCACAAGAATACCTTCAACAATAACCACATCGCGTGGAAAAACGGGAATGGTTTCCTGCGCGCGCGTGCAGGTGAGGTATGAATAGATGGGTTGTTCTACAGAATGCCCTTTTTTTAATTCTTTCAAATGTTTTGTCAGCAGGTCGAATTCAATGGAATCGGGGTGATCGAAATTGATTTCCAGTCTTTCCTCGAGAGGCAGGTGACTGCTGTCCCGGTAATAAGAGTCTTGTGGTAAAATTACTACTTCTCCTTCTGGGAGGCGTTGTAAGATTTTGCGTACTACTGTGGTTTTTCCTGAACCGGTGCCGCCGGCTATTCCTATTATAAGCATGAGTATGGATTTGTAATTTAACTTTTTTCAGAGCACTAAAATAGTAAATATACATTGATATTTTTGCATATCAACTGAAAAAACATAAAAAAATATTATGTGAAACATTCATATACAACATTATAAGTTAGTTAAACGTTTTCTTATGTAAAGAATTAAAATGTCAAATGAGAGAAAATAATTCTAAGTATTCTCAAAAAAAATCAATCTTTTTAGCCCTGCAGGCAATAATAGGATTAGTTTCATTATCTTTGCAAAAATTTTAATAGTCTTAATTATAAATTTGAAGTTTATGGGTTTATTATACAGCGTAATTACCGGCTCAGGTAGTTACGTACCTCCTAAAGTAATCAATAACGATGATTTTATTTCCAATGAATTTTATGATACCAATGGTGAAAAGCTGACTACTCCGGGTTCAGTGATAGTCGACAAATTTGTGGAAATAACAACCATTTCCGAACGACGATATGCTGATGAAAATCAGAAAACTTCCGATCTGGCGCTGATAGCTTCGCAAAAAGCGATAAAAGCAGCCGGTATTGACAAAGAACAGCTGGATTACATTATATTCGCCCACAATTTTGGTGAAACTTCGCACGATAATATTAAAGCTGATATAGTTCCCTCATTAGCAGCCCGTCTGAAACAAAAACTGGGTATAAAAAACCCAGCTACAGTAGCATACGATGTGCTTTTTGGTTGTCCAGGATGGTTACAATGCGTTATTCAGGCTGATTATTATATCCGTTCGGGTGATGCTCAAAAAGTGCTTGTAGTTGGTGCTGAGGTACTTTCACGCATTTCAGATCCGCATGATCGCGACAGTATGATTTATGCCGACGGGGCAGGAGCTGTTGTGCTCGAAGGTCGTGAAAGCGATACACCGGTGGGAATACTGGGGCACAATGCACGTACCGATGCTTATCTTTATGCGCAGATGTTGCATATGGGTTATTCATACAATGCCGAGCTTGCCAGCCAAAAAGACCTGTTTATCAAAATGAACGGACGTCGCTTGTATATGTACGCACTCGACAATGTGCCAAAAGCCATTAAAGCCGGACTGGACAAACTGGGTCTGCATATCAGTCAGATTAAAAAACTGCTTATTCATCAGGCTAATGGAAAAATGGATGACGCCATACTAAAACGTCTGTATGAACTTTATGATATAGCTGAGGCACCCGAAAATGTTATGCCAATGACAATTTCAAAACTAGGAAATTCGTCGGTAGCTACATTGCCCACATTGTATGATTATATAATAAATAATCAGCTCGAAGGACATGAACTCAACACTGGTGACTTGGTAGTGTTTGCTTCCGTTGGTGCAGGTATGAGTATTAATAGTTTTGTATATAAAATGCCATAATTGGTTATTATTGATATAATGTCGCCCGGAAATGAAAGTTTCCGGGTGCGTTTTTTTAAATGACATCTAAAACGACCTGTAATACATCTCTCCGGGTTGATTTTAACCTGATTATTTTATTTCTTTTCAATGTTTTTTTTGAAACTGTTTCTTTTAAAGATATTTCCTCTCCAATATAAATGTTATTACGTTTTTTGTGTTAATTTTGTAACTAATTTGAATAGGAATATGGATAGATTGCGATTCAGAAGTCTGGCAAGCGGTAGCAGTGGAAACTGTTATTTTCTTGGAACGGCTTCATATGGGATACTGATTGACGCGGGTATGGGAATTCGGACTATCCGGCATTTCTTGCGCACCATGGGCCTAGATTTTTCAAATATATGGGGTCTGTTTATCACACACGATCATGCCGACCACATTCGGGCAGCCGGAGTAATCGGGGAGAAGCACAAGGTGCCTGTTTATACTACCAAACTAATACACAATGGAATTAATAAAAGCTATTGTGTT
>JAFNAU010000087.1 GCA_017860335.1 Bacteroidota bacterium | reverse complement strand
ATTTTATACAGAAAGTTTTCTCTAAAACTAAACCAGATTCAACTTTGGTTAACGGAAAATACTTTAAGGACATATTTGTATTTAAGAATTCCGACAATTTTAATAATCAAACCCTATTCGCTGACAGTCTGTATTACAACACTGACAAAGGAATCATAAAAATATTTATGACAAATGGAGAAAGCTATTCGATTTACAATTAAGTTGTTTCTATTAGTTCAATTGCTTACGATGGTATCGTGTGGGGACGATCTTGCCTTGACGGAAAAATACTATTATGTAAAAGAAAAAAACAAAGAGTGGTTAGTGAATGATTCGCTTGCTAAACCTTACGAAATGATTGATAATAATGGGATTACTTATAATTTTAGTGAAACATATACCCAACACGGTTATAGTGAAGGGGCATCTGGTTTTCTTTTCGTAACAACTCAAAAATCATTTCGGGAAAACTATCACTTAAGTTCAACATCGAATTATGGAACTTCATTCTCAATGTACTTGTATGCATCTTTTCGGGACGGATCTGACGATGTTATCCATTTATATACCGATAACATTGCTATTCATTGCGACTTGACAACTGCTGAAATTGAATATTTTGTTTGCAAACAGAATAGTGTCAAATGGACACAGACAGATGAAAATGACAAAAATTCTGTTTTTGTAAAAGCAGAATATCTCGATTCTATATATGTAAAAGATCGTGTATATAAAGGGGTAATGCATTGCAAGATAAAAGACAATATTAATGTTTTAGACGACAAGGATATTACTGAAATCTACTATGCAAAAGGCGTAGGATTAATAAAATACATTCTTAAAAACAGCATTGTTGTTGAAAGAAAGCCAAGGTAAGGAACTTTGAAAGAACCATGTTTACTGCTAACTATAAGATTCGCAAGAACGTCATTCGGGCAGAAAACATAACAAAGATAATAATACACAATCAAGCCGCGAACACATAACCCACGCCTGATCATTAGAGATTATAGCAGAAAAAAAGAGACAGTTCTGTAATTTGTGATAAAATCTTTGTCGAACCTGTAACGACAGAATTTGCTGACTTTCGGACTTCTGCCTGACGAACAATTCCTCGCAGATTTTCATGGGAGTAAAAGACAAGAAAACGACTTTAAATTTCGACTATTACCGTAACGAATGAGTATAAAAACAATCAATACATATTAAGAAATGAAACAGACATTCAGGCTCAGAAAAGGTAAAATCTCATTTGAAAATGATGAAATTTTTATTTCAGATAATGTGAAAACACTAAAATACATTTTATTAATTAGTATCGTGATTTCTTTATTCTCTGTAATAATAAACATATCTAAACTGAAACAAGTTGGTGGTGAAAATAATCTTTCTTTCTGGTTATTCATTCTGGCATTGAATTTATTGATTTTGATATTCCTACTTTTTTTGTCAACTAAGAGTTCAGTTTTATTGGTTGACATAAAATCTATAAAACTAAAACAGATATTTAAGAATTCGACATTATACATTAAACTTAAAAACTGTCAAATAAGACAAGTAGCAATACAAGCTGAGGACGTTGATACCCTCAAAGCATACATTGAGAAACACTTTGACGGTCTGACTGGAAAGTGAAACGAACGGACTTTCAACATTTAATTAACTGAAACGAAAACGACTGGAAAACAACCAACTACGACCCCTCTAACACTTAGGCTTCCTACGGTCTGGAAGACCCGGCATGAAAGACTCGGTTGAACCTTATTCCCTTTTGCAAGAGCTTCATTCAACGAGCGTTAAGAAGCAATTGGGTTAGGGAGAAAGTGGCCGTTTTTAGGAGTGGTAGTATGCCGGAAAAACAAGTGTTCAATGCGAGTTTGTGTGCGTTACAACTGAAAATCTCTCGCAAATCCGCCAAGTGCTGATAGTTCCCTTCGTTAGAAACAAGCAGTAAAACCAACTAAATATAACTTAATATGAATGTGTCAACCCGAGAAATAATATTAGTCATAATTTTGGCACTTATTAATCAATATCTATTTTCACAAACAAAAGGTGTCATAATCGACAAAGAAACTGGATTACCAATTGCGTACGTAAATGTATATACAAAAAACGGTGATAAAGTCTCTGGAACAATATCAAATGAGAATGGTGAGTTTATTATCAACTTTCCATTTCAGACATTATATTTAACACATCTAAATTATGAAAAGACATTTATAAATGATTCTGCAATTAAGGATACTATATTTTTAAAACCATCAAGTTACATTTTAGGCGAAATTGAAGCAGTTACTTCATATAAACAGCCGAAGTGGATTGTAGATGCCTTAGAAAGAGTTTTAAAGGATAAAAATAAAAAATACCAAACCAGAGAGAAAATATTCTCCTACCAGTATCAGACCCAAACTTTAAACGATTCCAATGGTTATGCTTTTAATAGCGAAGGAAATATAAAATTTCCCTTACTCAACAACAATCCATTTAAAATAAACACAAAAACGAGTATTATTAAATATAAGGACAACACAGCAGGGGTAGATTTCTCGAATTTACAACGGATGATGTACGATGATTTTATACTTAACTATGATAAGAGTTTTATAAAAGATAATATTTTTCGTCCTATAAAATCTTATAATAATCAGGATAATAATATAATTCAATTGTCATTCTCATCTAAAGAATATAAGGATGATAATGGGTATTTAATTATAGATACTCTGAATAACGTAATTTTAGAAATTGAAAGAAATTCAGGCACCGATTTTAATACAAAAACCCATACCTCTGGATTTTTACGCACCGCTGCGACAGTCTCATTTGGTCTATATTATAATGTTTGGGTGACAAAAATGAATTCAAAATATACAAAAATAGGGCAATCCTATTACTTAGCTGAATGCAAATATAAATATCTTATGAAAAAAACAGTAAAACTGAAAAAAACTGAAAGAACAGATTTCACATCTATTGAATCTGATATACATTTTAATGATAAAAACAATATTACAGACTCGGATTTCATCGAAATTCCAAAGCCATATTACTTAATAGCTATTAGGACAAAAGAAATGAGACTTGCTGAAGAAGCGTTAGCTAAAATTGCAGTATCTTATGAGAAATTTTAAGGAAATCAATAAAATGGCCGAAAGAAAGAATTATAAAAAAATGCCTGTTGCAAATACAGGCCATCTCCATCGACAGGGTCGAGAACAGTTCACATTGTCGGATTTTACTTGTGAGTCTTTCTGTCTTTCAACTGAAAATCTCTCGCAAATCCGCCAAATTTCAGATAGTTCCCTTCGTGATAGTCAATTGTAAAACAAATATGTAGCAACAGAATGAAAAAAGCAATAATAGTAGGAGCAACTTCCGGAATTGGGAAAGAACTTTCGAGATTACTTGTTAACGACGGATTTAAGGTTGGAATAACCGGCAGACGAACTGAATTGCTTGAGAGTTTGAAATCTGAAAAACCTGATTCTTATTTCACAAAGACTTTTGACGTGAAAGACACAAAAACAGCTGAAGAGAAATTGGAAGAACTGACTTCTGAACTTGGCGGACTTGACTTACTTATTTTGAGTTCAGGTACAGGAGAGATAAATGAAAACCTTAACTTTGAAATTGAATTTCGTACAATTGAAACAAATGTAATCGGGTGGACTTATATTGCTGACTGGGCTTTTAAATATTTTGAAAAACAGAAACACGGACATTTGGGAGCAATCAGTTCTATCGGGGGACTTCGTGGAAACAGACAATCCACTTCTTATAATGCGACAAAAGCATATCAAATAAATTATTTGGAAGGATTAAGACAGAAAGCAACTAACCTCAAAGAACAAATTTATATTACAGATATTCGCCCAGGACTTGTCAATACAGAAATGGCAAAAGGTGAGGAACTTTTTTGGGTAATGCCAGTTGAAAAGACCGCTCGACAAATTTATGAAGCAATTAAGAAAAAAAAGAAAATTGCCTATGTAACAAAACGTTGGAAACTAATTGCGGCAATTATAAAACGAATTCCAAGACGACTCTATGACAGAATGTGACGAAAAAAAACTGCTAACAAACCTATATTCATAGACTGGATGCTACCGATAAATCGGGACATGCTAAGTATTTAGCTTGTTTTGCGCCCGCATTCACTTTGTCGTCTTGTACACTGGAATGTCGCCCGGCAAATTCCGGAACGGGTGAACGGACGTGTTTTTAGGATAAACGTTCATCTTTATTCATAACAATCTTCATATTAAAGCAGGAGTATAAGCCGGTCATTTCGTCGCATATCGGTTTAAATAAAAAACTTTTATCTACATCTGTTAAAAAAAAAAGAATGTTCCGGTATAGTTTTCAGTTGAATATTGAAAATCCGGAGACTATTTTTGCACAAAGTAATCAGGAGATTACGGTAAACGTTGAAAAAAATACGTGAAAAAATTATTATCCGAATAATATCCTTATCTTTACGGCGTAATAATATAAAACAATTTTTATGAATAACGGAACAGTAAAATTTTTCAATGAGGCGAAAGGCTTTGGTTTTATTAAAGATACCAACTCCTCCACCGAGTATTTTGTACACACATCAGGTTTAGTTGATCGCATCAACGAAAATGATGAAGTAACATTCGACATTGCCGAAGGAAGAAAAGGATTAAATGCAGTAAATGTAAAATTAGCTTAATGAGCTGAAAATAATCATTATATAGCAGTCATCACTTAAGAGTCTTACGTTTGTAAGACTTTTTTGTTTTTAAACATCCGGTAATAAAATCCGCCTGACTGCTTCGTGCAACCAGGCGGACTACTACTAAAATAAAAAAACAGTGAAGTCTAAAGGAAATAGAATGATTACCTTCCTTTTTTCACAAACTTCGCAGTTTTTGTTCCATTGGCATCAATAATCTTAATCGTATAAACACCTTCGGTCAGGTGGCTTACAGGTAAGCTTTTCCCTTTCATGTTTTTATTAACGATTACCCGGCCAGCCATATCAGTTATGCTGACAAGTGCGTTATCGTCCACACCCGACAGATAGAGTATATCGGTTACAGGATTGGGATACAGTTGAAGTTTAACAATACTGCCCGTAGAAATACCGGTACCTAAATCGGTCTGGTTTTCAAAAGCGCCCATATCGATTCCACTACCTACAATACGTTCATTGCCGGCCAGATCATTCATACCCGACAATGCTACAGAATACAGCGCGTTGTTGCCTCTGTTGATAACATTGCTACCCGAAGCGAGGGTAAAATTGCCATTATCAATATCTGTAAACAGAACACTTTCGGGGGTAAGTACGATGCCGGATGCCGGAGTGAAAGTTCCCGCGGGAATCACAACATCATTTTTGCCGTTGGAATAAGCCGAATAATTGACGGAAGTATTACCTCCGGTAATATAAAGCTCATTACCCATTTTTCCCGCCTTATTACCATAGATGATACAGTTATTCAGAACAGGTGAACAAGCGGTAATATTAGCCATAGCACCCCCTGCACCATACGACAGGTTCGATGCAGTATTACCCGTCAGGGTTACATTTGTAAGCACGGGTGAGGAGTACTCGTTGTTATATATAGCTCCACCTGAGTAAACCGAAGCCGTGTTTTCCACAAACAATACGTTGGTAATAACAGGTGACGAATGGTTGATATTAGCCATAGCACCTCCCCAGTTTCCGGCCAAATTCCACCTGAATACCGATTTATTAATCACCGGCGTGGAAATGTTGTTATACATTGCTCCACCTGCCATTCTGGCTTTATTTGAATCAAAGAGTACATTCGTAATAACGGGCGAAGATTTTTCGTTGAATATACCCCCACCAAAAGTAGCGGCATTGCCGATGAAAACGACATTCCGGATAAGCGGTGAAGAAGAATAATTGCACATACCGCCTCCGGAGTTGTTTTTAGGATACCCATTGGCGTTTCCTCCGGTTACTGTGAAACCATCCATTATAGCTGATTGATTAAGCGCAGTACCATCGGGGTGATTGAAAACATGATAACAATTGTCCGAGTTGTCATTTTCAATGCCGATATCGCCACTTAAGACAGTTTGATTATTCGCGAAATCACGAAGAGATATATCCGAGTTTCTAGGTTCCGCTCCCGCGAAGCTACCGTACACCGCAACCCCGTTCTTTAAGCTGAAAGATTTGTATCTTTCACCGGTTCCGCCAACTTCAACAGCTGGTTTATATGTTCCGGCAGCAACCCATATCAGCTTTATTTTCGGATTTTGTTCAGCGATCAGCAGTGCATCCGACAACTCACCAACCGCATTGGTCCAGGTTATTCCTGTACCCTGACTGCCTTTTTTTACATAGATAATGCTGTTGTCCAGCACCGTGAGCGTTCCGCCAACGTATGCGAAACTGTAGTTATCTGCCTCTCCGCCGGAAACACTAATCGGATAATCGCCCCACAGACTTTCTGCAGTAGCGGTTGTAACAGCTACCGGAGCTTTTGTAAGATTAGTTACATTTTCATTAGCTATAAAACCGCTATACCGACAGGTTAATTCCGGATTTTCATGTCCCATTACTTTTGTCTTGTCATCGGCAGTTACGGTTAATAATACCTTTTCAATAATACCGGCTTTGTAAACCACGTCAACAGGTGCAGAGTATCTTCCGGAGGCAGATCCTCCAAGGGTATAACGAATAGTAATTGTTTTGCCGGTTCCAGCCTTCGCGTTATCGTAGGATGCCTGAGCTGAAACAGTTACCTGATCATTTTTCCGCACATTGATCAACGTTCCGGCTGTAACATCAGCTGTCACAAGTCCGTTGTACACTTTGGATGTTGTAAGCACCGGTGCAGTGACTTGCAGCGGAATAATATCATTATCAATGATTGTTAGTGCAGCAACCGAATCGGCTCCGGTAGTTATATGCACATCTGCTTCGGAAGTTGCTTTCAGAGTAAGAATAATTTGTTCGTCTTCTTCGCCAAGCATATCGTCAATAAGAGGTACAGAATAGACAATCGAACCTGAGTTTTTCGGAAAGATTATCGTTCTACCCATTGGCGCAGGCAGATAATCGGCACCTTCGGTAGCGTCACCCGAAAGGGCTAAATCCACCCGCACGTCGAAATCGAACTGTTTGTCTGTTTTAAGCGTAAACGATCCAATGTTAAAACTTTCAGTCATCGGAGTGGTTGCCACAACTGAGAGCACAGCCACATCGTCGTCCACTAGGGTTGAAGTCAGTTGCTGCAAACCATTTTCTACACCATTGACAACCGACAGAATATCAACAACTACTGTTTCATCCCTTTCCACCAGTTGATCAGGTACAGCCGTAATTGTAGCTGTTCCGGTCAGACTGCCGGCAGGGATGGTGATGGCAGCCGGGAGCGTGAAGTCGGTAACCAACTTAGCAGTTCCCGAAACATTGGCACCGAGTGTAACAATCACATCGTCGTAATGGACTTTATTAAGTGTCGCCGTTAGCACATTTTGCCCGGATGCTTCCACAAAAGTGCTGACTGATTGCGTAAGAGTAACCAGCCTGTAGAATCAGGAGCCTGAGCAATACCTGCTTTTGCATAATCGGTTCCGAGAAGATTCAATATAACATATTCGCTTATTTCACTTTCCGAATCATCTAATCCACGAACAGGTATAGTCAGCGTATCTGTATTGGATGGGAGTAGCAGTTGGTTCCTCTGGTTATCCTGAGGGTTGCCACATCGTCATCCATTATGGTTGAGGACAACTGTTGAGTTCCGTATTCCACAGCGTTGACAGCTGAAATGATTTCAACAATTACTGTTTCATCACTTTCAACCAATTGATCGGGTACAGCCGTAACTGTAGCCGTTCCGGTCAGACTACCGGCAGGGATGGTGATGGCAGCCGGGAGTGTAAAGTCGTTAACCAACTTAGCAGTTCCCGAAACATTGGCACCGAGTGTTACAATCACATCGCTGGTATAAGTTTTATTAAGTGTTGCAGTAAGCACATTTTGTCCCGATTCTTCAGTGAAAGTGCTGACCGATTGCGTGAGAGAAACGAGTGGTAATTCATCGTCAATGATTGTTATAGTAGCCACAGAAACAGGCTCATGCGCAACGATTACTCTGGGAACATTTGTATTTCTTATTTGTAATACGACTGTTTCGTTTATTTCACTTTCCGAATCATCAATACCTGTCAACGGTATGGACAATGTATCGGTATTAGCAGGAAAGATAAGTGTAGTCGGAAGCGCCACATAATCAGTACCGGCAATGGCTGTTCCCTGTACAGAAATGTCCACTCTTACATCCTTATCGAAACGTTTGTCGGTAATAATTCTGAAAACGCCGCTTGTACCTCCTTCATAACAGTCGGCCCCCTTGTCGGCACGCAGTATA
>JAFNAU010000086.1 GCA_017860335.1 Bacteroidota bacterium | reverse complement strand
AACTGAAAGAAAAGTTATTATCTTTTATTTTTCAAATTCTCTACAGGCAAAATTTTTACTCACAAGCTGCTTAAAAATGAATTATTAAGGAACGACTATATAATACCGGGAATTGAGTTTTTAACTCCAGTTTTGCAAAGAAAAAGAGTCCGGCAATTCCGCCTGCAGTCAGCATGACAGCAAGCTGGTCCGGCAGTTTCGACAAGCCGTACATCAAAATTGAAATGGAAATCATATACAAGACTGTACCTTTGAAGTCGAATTTTTCTTTTATTGTTTCGGACAATTCCCGGTTAAATTTCCAGATAATCAGTATGGCTATCAGTGTACTTGCCACAGCATTGATTAGAAATATACTCCGCCAGCTGAATGCGTCGGTTATGAAACCGCCGATCATAGGTGCCAGTGATGACCCTACGTAAACCGCTGAGACATTCAAGCCGATCATTTTTCCTCTTTTTTCGGGTGGGTATGCTGAAATGACAATGGCCATCAATGTACCTGTCATCATAGCCGATGCCATACCCTGCATAAATCGAATGATAATGAATGTGATTGAATTGGGAACAAATGCACACAGCAAGGTGGTAATGGCAAAAAAACTGTTCCATATAAAAACATTTTTGTTCTGCCCCAGGTGTCACCAAGTTTACCAAAGGGCACCAGAAATATGATAGATGCCAGCAAGTACGACATGGAAACCCAGCTCAAGCCAATAGCAGTCATTGAGAAGTCGGTCCCGATCTTCTTCAGGGCAACATTTACCGCTGCTCCCATGAACGGATTGAAAAATTGAGTTGCCATGGTTGCAACAAGCAAGAGGGTTTTATTTACGCCTGTATCAGCTGTTGTA
The DNA here is from genome assembly GCA_017860335.1 of Bacteroidota bacterium. GTDB lineage: Bacteria > Bacteroidota > Bacteroidia > Bacteroidales > Paludibacteraceae > UPXZ01. The sequence continues at coordinate 8,197 of JAFNAU010000086.1, read as the reverse complement.
CTGGATTTCATAATAATAATGAACAAATAACATCGATCGGTTTGTTCTTCGGATTGACAAAATAAACTTTATTTATAATCTCAGTCGCAGCAGCCATTATTTTAAGACTAGCATTGCTTTAACACTGCATTATCGCGTTGCCGGAATATGCTTTGCCGGTTATGTAGTCGAAAACCTGCGATTGAAGATCCGAAAACTGCCAGTATTCAATTCGGCTATGAAATTTACCTTAAGAATTTAAGGCATTCGAAAGCACCCGCTTTATCTGTTGCTTTCAGCAGGTATGCACCTTTTTCGAGTGACTGAACATTCAAAACCACCAGATTCGAAGCATTAATTAGTTCGGAATGAAGTATGTTACCGTTAATCCCAATAATCTCAATCTTTTCAAAACGTTTCACTCCTTCAACGGTAATCTGACCCGATGCAGAATTTGAATAAATCTTCATCGCAGTATTGCTGACAGACGGGACATCGGTAGTCAGGTTTGGTGCCCAGAAATTACCGGAAAGGACATGTAAATAAATCAATCGCAAATAATATGGGTTGGCTGTTGCACATGGCACCTACAGCGAAGGCTCCTACAAATGCACTGGAATTATTTGACCCTACAGGACTTCCGTCGAGTTTATAGCCATCTTTAATATTCGAAGCGCCTTTCCCGTTTGCCCAGTTTGTGATTTTTGTACACCATTGCTGAGCTTTCGTATTCCCGTTCCACAGGTAATCGAGCGCAATTCGCCATGGCACACGACAGGCATCATATTGGTAATTTCCACTGTGCCCACCCGTTGCGATACCGCCCGTTGAACTTTGCCAGTCGGGTACCAGACCAGTTGTCGAATTAGCAGCCCGGCTTAACAGGGTATATGTATCATCTGCAAGAGTTGTCCAGGTGTTATCGTTGGTCACCTGAGCAAAAATGCGAAAGAATGCAGGTGTATAATATGATATATTGGTTTCATTACATCCTCCATATCCATAACCGGCTTTAAGTACTTTATACCCTGAACAGTCAGTAATAACACTGTTTTTAAGTCTTCTGATGATTGTTTTAGCTTCCTCCAGATAATTTTCTTTCCATTGTATGTGAGCAATGATGAGCGAAAAAGCCACATCAATATCCGCATCGGTAATACTTCCGTCACTAATAATTCCTCCGCAGTTTACCTTCCAGGCCATCATATTATTAGCCGAAACAGTGAGTTTTGATTTATAAAAATTCAATAACTTGTCATAATTTGTTCTGTCACCCTGATAGGCAGCAATCAGCATGACAAATCCCATGGACTCGCTTTTTGTTACATCTCTTGTGTCTGATATCGGTCTGATATTATTATTACAGGTTTCTAAAAATGAAGTTTTAAACTTCGTGTACTCATTTTGAGCATGACTGGAACTGATGGTCGCCGGTTTAAAGCCATAAGGATATGTGATATTCTGTGGAAATGGCTTTGTTTGTCCGGAGAGATTGAGGCTAATGAATGTAAAAACACAAACAATAGCTGATTGGATACAATTTTTCATTGATAGTTTTTGATTTATGGATAAACAGACTGATTAGTAAATGTACTTAAATTAAAGAGAAACCGACGCGTTATTCTTTATTGATTATATTATGTTCATTAATTATCGGATAAATAATCAATATATTGATAGTCAAAAAATTTCCACCTGTGTTTTTGATCCATTCCTGTTACTTCGAGAGACCGATATTTCAAGTAAGTAACAGAGCTACAAAACTGATAAATATTAATACTTATAGTGCAAAAATAAGAAAAAATATATTAATCGTAACAAACCATAATAAATATCACGTTAGTAAAGGCTGTTCATCTCTTTCGGGGAAACCAGAGGTAAAACAACACCTCTATTTAAGGGCTTTTGTTGAGACTCTCAATCTTAATTTATTCTCAGTTCGTATACCGATGATATTACGATATTACGACATTCAGACTTTATCGAACCAAATGAGCCGGAAATCTGTTTCTTCTTGTAGAAATAAATACTTTAACTTTAATCCTGAGTTGTTATGTGTTTTACAGTTGCAATAATGAAAAACGGGGTTCTGATGACTGCCGAACAGTATTACAACAGTTTGCCTGCCGTCATCCGCAAAAAGAAGCGAAACCCTTTACAGACTGAAATACCCAACTTCTATCTGGTCAGCGGATTTACTCACCCCATGCTTCCGGTCATTACCGACGATGAGATGACCCTGAAGGTTTGGGGGCTGATACCCGAATGGACTACAGACCGACATCTGGCTGAAGAATTGCAGAACATGACGTTGAATGCTGTAGGTGAAACTGTATTTGAGAAACCGTCGTTCCGCAGAAATATACTCAGCCGGCGCTGTTTGCTGCCTGTGAGCGGATTCTACGAATGGCGCGAATTCAGAAACGCGAAATATCCCTACTTCGTACATCCAAAGGATGCACCCGGTTTTCTGCTCGGCTCTCTTTACGATCGTTGGACAGATCCTTTGACCGGCGAGCATCACGATACCTTTAGTATTATCTCCACTCCGGCCAATCCACTTATGGAATTGATTCACAATGTAAAGAAGCGAATGCCTCTGATACTCGATTATGAAGCTGCCGACCGCTGGCTCAATCCAGCCACATCACCCGATGAACTGAAAACACTCATCAAACCTTATGACGAGAACAGGATGGACGCCTATACCATCAGCAAAGCGGCAGGAAATCCGAGTTTCGACAGGAATATTCCTGAAATTCTAAACCCGGTAAAGTATTCCGAGTTAGACACTCCGACACTGTTCTGAAAAGACAGATTATTCTCGGGAAACTCATATCATTAAACACATTGATATTCAATCTATTGAACACTTCATTCCCAAACAACACAAACACTCTGGCTGAGTGATGAGAATGAATTCTAAAATAACATATATTCGAGAACAAAACTGAACAGATCAACGTTTTAATAATATAAAAACAGAGCCTTAACAGGCATGATCCAGGTCGCGCTGCCGACCCTATTCCTGAGCTGTATTTCGCTTAGGCTTTAAATCAATAATTTCTGATTTTACTAAACCCTATTTTAATCTTAAAGATTATGCCTTCAAAGAAACTGATTGATTTTCTGAATGAAAATCAGATTAAGTTTGTCTTAATTCATCATTCAAGAGCGTATACAGCTAATGAAGTAGCCCATTCTGCCCATATTCACGGTCAGGAACTTGCCAAAACCGTAATATTGAAAATAGACGGAAAGCTGGCTATGGCTGTTCGTCCCGCATCGGGGCTTGTAAATACACGGCTGCTGAAAGAAGAGCTGGGAGCAAGCATGGTGGAAGTTGCCGCTGAACATGAATTCGCCAACGTTTTCCCCGAATGTGAAGTTGGTGCTGAACCTCCATTCGGAAATCTCTATGGAATGAATGTTTATGTATCCGATTCACTCGCGCAAGAACCTGAAATTGCGTTCAATGCTGGAACACATACCGAACTGCTTCGTATGAAATACGAAGACTTCGAACGACTGGTAAATCCCGAAGTGCTACGTTTTTAACCGACACACAACCTTAAAACCCAACTTCCTGGTGAAAAATTGTCTCAAGTTTATGAAAGAAACCCCGGCTGGATGTCATAATCCGACCGGGGTTGTATTTATAAATCCTTAGAAAATTAGATACTAATCCTTCACACACCTTACCGAATGCCCATTGGTATCGAAATCCTGATTCTGCGACACATCAGTGGCATCGTAATGCAGACAATATACATAATAGGTGTACTTATTTACGGCTGTTGCCGACCACCACGAAGTTAATTCTTCAATACCCCAAAATTTATGTGCATCGGCATCATATTCACCACCAGGCAGAGCTGAGAAACCGCTCTTGTTATTGGGTTCGGATTCCAACTTTTTCCAGGTGATGGTTTTGAGTTTATCGCCTGCAAAACGACGATCACCCTGAGATTTAATCAGTATTTTCCACTCTTCGTCACTCGGAATGTGCCATCCATCGGGACAAGCTTTATTGGCTGCAGCATAATCGTAAAGGTATCCGTACACAGCTATATTCTTAGGATTATTGTCATACGCCCAGCAACCCGCGTCGGTTTTGTAGGCGAGGTTTTCGAGCATCCAGGTTTGCGTACCGATAGTGATAGTTTTATAGGTTTTCCCGTCCCTGTTGTCTGTAAATATTCCCTTCTCCTGCGCTTCTACTGGCAGTGCTGGCAGGCACATGATAAGCAGCAGTATTATGATTAGGTTTCGCATGGTATTCAGGTTATGTGTCGGGGTTAATAGTTGTATCTACAAACTCTATTCAGTCAGCACCTGTTTTGTCCGCTTTCTGTCCGTGGATTCTTCTGTCTCCATGATTATCTTTTTCGCCTTGCTAAGTCGTATCAGCCTGTTTTTTTCGGTCAGTTTGTATTTCGTCCATTTCTCCAGTTTGTAATGCAACGGCACCATCAAAGCCGCTACCGAAACCAGTATCAGCAGCATCAGTACGGGTGTATGATTTGTCAGATTTGCAATGATGGGGTGCAGCAGCTGGTCGATATATTCAAAAGTGATAAGCAGCAATATGATACCCAGCGACCTCACAAAGCGCTGGCTCACAATAAAGCTCCGGCTCAGTAACAGAAACGCGATTATAAATACAATAATCACTATAGCCAGTACGCTGAGTTGAAGACGTTGACTGCGTAATTCAGCCTGATGCTGTTTCTCCATCTCCAGTTCCTTTTGCCGAAGCTGTTCGTTGAACACAAGCATATTCATCCGGCTCAGCTTTTCACGGCTGAACATTTCTTCTTCTGTGGCGATCATGATAGTCTGATATTTAAAGGCACTATCAATATTTCCTGTAAACTCATAAAGACGGCTAAGTTGCCTTGCAGCATCCAGAATATCGATTTTAAATTTGCACTTTTGACTTAATCCAAATGATTTCATGGCATAATGAATAGCTGAATCGGTCTGTTGATACCGTTCGAAATGGTTAGACATCTCATAATAGCAATCAATGATGTCTTTTCCCTGTACTGGATTATTTCTTACTGCGTTCAGGTAGGTTCGGAAATGCACCAGCGCCAATAATGGCTGACCCATTTTGGAATATATCATACCAAACAATATTCCAGAATAGACATTAGCTTGTTTTCCAAAACTTTTCATACTTAATTGCAACCTCATTTGGGCATAATGGAAAGCAGAATCAAGTATATTCGTTTTTTCGTATGCTCTGCACAGATAATCAAACAGCTCAATAAAATACGAGTTCATTAGCTTATCTTCCCGTTCGCGATAAAATGGTAGCCCTCTTCGCAGGTAGCGAATAGCTTCTTTATAATTTCCCTCTTCAATATTTAAACCTCCCAAATTATTACTTGCACGAAGTATTCCCATTGTGTCATTTATGGCTTCACTTTGTTTAACTTGTTTAAAAAAACACTCCTGAGCATTGGGAAAATTTCCTGCGTTCCATAAGGCTTTACCCAGCACATCGTAACTGTTCCAGTCTACCCATAGCGGGAGATTTTCTTTGTGTTTCATGGCAAATCTGATGGATTGCTGAGCATAATAGACAGCAGAATCGGGGTCATTATAATTATAATTATCACTAATAATTAAATATGTAACATATTTAGCCGAATCTGTGAGGTTATTATTCAGTTTTGCTTTCAGACTGTCACGATAAGGAATATCCTGAGCAAGCAAACAACATGGAAAAAACAAAGTGATGATTATAAACTTTTTCATTGAATGGGTAAATTCGTATTTCAAAATGTATTTTCCGAAAAAGGTTTTCCCATAACGAAAGAGGAAGACACAGTAGCCGGTCTTCCTCTTGTTGTGTGAACATTTTATTTAATCTCGATCATACGTGCAGTTTTGGGTTTTGTTTCTTCTTTTTTAGGGATCAAAACTGTAAGTATTCCTTTGTCGTAGCTCGCCGTGACTCTATCGGCATCGGCGTCGTCGGGCAGGGTAAACGAACGTATAAAAGCCTGATAGCTGAATTCTCGTTTCGTGTAACGTTCACCATGCTTACCCTTTTCATCTTTGGTTTCACTTTCTTCCTGTTTTTCGGAAGAAACGGTCAGCACATCGTTGTTGACTTCAATTTTGAAGTCGTTTTTGTCAAAACCCGGAACCGCAACATCAATCAGAAACTCTTCTTTGCTTTCACGGATATTCACAGATGGCAATGTCGTGTTTGTTTTTGAGAAATTCCTGTTTGACCAGTCCAATAAATCGTTATCAAAAAAGCGGTCCAGGGATGATTGTGTAAATCGAGCCAGTGACATAATTTGATCCTCCTTATTTGTTTGTTTAGCTTTTTAATTCGAACTCACTCGCTTGCTATTTCAGGTTTTGCTTATTTGTATTATTTAAACAATTTACACTCAATTCTGTTGCTCCCGTCAATCTTTTTTTATTAATCGCCAGGAATACCTTCACTATGCAGGAAAATTCTTTCGCAGGATATTAATATTTGCCCGATTATGGTATTCTACAATAATAATCCTTACATCGGCATGATCGTTTCTGACTGTTAGTTTACTTCCAGTCAGGAGATGATGATTTTTCTGTTCATATTCTTTTTCACAGAAAAAAACTTTATAGTCAGCATCCCTCTCATGTTCCACAATTGAAATTTTCTTAGTTCTCATGATTTTTTCTTAGTACTTTGTGCTTGGATTTCTTTGTTGTTACTTTATCGGCTGTGTGGTCAGAATACAGGGGGGTGATATGACTATCGGTTCTTTCGAGATATACACCGATACATCGATCCTTGAAGTTTACACACACCTGTGTCACCTTCAAAAATTCATTTTTAGCCTCCGAATAAAGGAACAAACCAATCTGTAAAGCTGAAAGTCCGTAGGTGTCGATAAACTGTTGAACCGTTTTACATTCTTCAGTCAATGTTGCCCGGGTAATTTTGTCGTGTACATAAATACCGAAGCCTTCTTTAGTAACATAACCCGCTATTCCGTTCATGAATTTATTTTTCAGTACAGAAATATTAAATTTATAATGATCACTTTGAACATCAGTATTCTTCAGAATTCAATAATACCTTGGTAAACACAGGAAGTCTTTATAATGTAATATCAGAACGCAATCTGATAAATTCAAGAATGAGCTCCAGACTTTTATTAATTCCTAATTTTCCAGTGTTCAGTGTCAGGTCAAAATTTCTTGAATTGGTCCAATCCATTCCGGTGAATGTATTGATATAAAGGGCGCGTTCTTTGTCAGTCTGCTTTATCATTGTGTTGGCTTCCTCTTCAGAAATGTTGTATAAGCCCTGAAGACGGCGATTTCTGAATTCCATATCGGCATGCAGACAAATATCTATCCTGTTTGGAAAATCGCGCAGTACATAAAATCCGCATCGGCCTATGATGACAGCTGAGTGCTCGGCTGCAATTTTTCGGATGATTTCAGATTGTTCATTGAACAATTCCTGCGATGTCGGTGCAAAAATCCGGCGGGTAGGAACATACACGTTGGGTACCGCTGTACCGTAAAAATTCCAGAGTGACTTCCACAAAGGTTCTACACGTTCCTCCTGCGAAGCTACGTCCACAATATTAGCCGAAAAATGTTCAGCAGCTTTCGCTACAATTTCATAATCGGCATAATACATATTCAGCTTTTTTGCTATTTGCTGGCCAATATAAGCTCCCCCACTGCCAAATTCGCGGCTTATTGTGACAATTAACGGTGCATTCTGATTCATTTTTTTTCCTCCTTATAATGTTTTTTAATCAAAATACTGTAATTTTGTGCGCACAACCTTAAACAGACCTTTTTGAAGTATTTTACGCAAACCTGCAATAATTGTTCAATTCGATAATACAGTCAGGATGTATATATTTAAATATATATTCCTGATATTAAAACAATAGCGGAGAGTTAAACGTTCTTGCTGCAAGGTAAAAAAAAACTATATTTCCTTAACATCGAAACGATGTGTCAGACAATTTATTTATTTGTACAAAGGTTTTTGCCCAGTAATTAAGATCCTGTTTTTTATCATATTACTATTAGGGCACACTTTATTGATTATCTGTTCTCCGAAAGAAATCACCCCCGGCCTTTTAATTCCCGATCCATTAAATTAATTCTTTGTAAATGGGAATTCTTAGGAAAAATTTATTTGAAATACAATTTCCTGTTTTTATAAAATTTAAATACACCA
>JAFNAU010000085.1 GCA_017860335.1 Bacteroidota bacterium | reverse complement strand
TCAATTTCCAAAATCCGGGAAGCAGAAAGCACATTATTGAAAAGTTCGGTCATGATTTGTGTATCCATAGCAGGGCCCATGCATACGTAAGCGGTTTGATTTGTTCCCGGTTGGCGGAAACCATTCTCGGGCGATGACGACGGTGCAGTAACCAACCAGTCGTGTGTGGGTTCTTTGATAAGTGTTGACAGAAAGAAGTCCGCAGCTCCTTTGAGTGTCGGATAAACCGATGCCAGGTAATCTTTATCCTGTGTAAAAGCATAATGTTCCCAAAGATGCCCGCAAAGCCACGCACCACCCGTGACTGTCGCACCCCACGAAGCGTGTTCGCCGGGAGCAGTAAATTTCCACGGGTTGCTCATCATATGGGCTGTCCATCCTTCGGCTCCGTAGTAGGTTTTTGCTGTGGCTGTCCCTGACGGAACTAAGGATTTGGTAAACTCAATGAGTGGTTTATGCAACTCCGACAGATTGCAAACTTCGGTAAGCCAATAGTTCATCTGAAGGTTGATATTCAGATGATAATCGCCATTCCATGGTGTTTGAACCGTATTTGACCACAATCCCTGTAAATTGAGTGGCAGCGATTGTTCATTCGTTCCGCTTATCATCAGGTATCTGCCAAATTGAAAATAAAGGGCTGCAAATGCTGGATCGTCGTTTTTCTGAAAATCATTCAACCGTCTGTCGGTGGCATCCGTCGTATTTTGAGCACCTAAATTCAATTCCACCCGATTGAATTTTTCCTGATATTTTTTGATGTGCTGTTTTTTAATAGTTGAATATGAACGTTTCTCAGCTTTTGTAAGCAGTTCATCCGCTGTTTGAAGATAATTCTTATCCAGCATATTGGTGGAAGCAGATACCAAAATCATGGCTTCGTCAGCATCCTGTAACGACAGTCTATTCCCAACCGTTGAGATTGTTCCACCTTTATGCACAATTTTCACTTTCGTCAGGAATTTCACGCCTTTTGTTCCATTGCAACCATCGTTGAGTTGGCCTTCCATTATCAGGATATTATCTTTTTCTGATATATTAGCCCGTTCAGTGCGGCTTAGTTCCAATTCAAACGAAACTGATTTCTTCTTATTGGCCGAAATTTTGATTACCAGCACATTATCAGCGTGTGAAGCCAGATATTCTCTGGTAATTTGCAAATCGCCTTTCGAAAATGAAGTTGAAGCTACAGCATCCGACAAACTCAAAGTGCGTGAGTATTTTTCTTCAGCTCTTGTGGTCGGGAAAGTTTGATGTATATATAAATCGCCCAGCATCTGAAAACAGCCATAAGGTACATCCTTACCACTGCCAAATCCCGAACCTTCTCCCTTGCATTTAAAATGCCCGTACATCATATCCTGTGCTTCAATATTTTTACCTTCAAGCAATAGTTGGCGAATTTGCGGCAAATACTTTATGGCATCGGAATTGAGCGCATCCTGCTCACTACCCGACCACATCGTAATATCGTTGAGCACAATATGATCTGTTTCAATGCCGCCATCGGGCATCATTCCTATTCGTCCGTTGCCCAGCGGAAGCGTTTTTTCCCAACAATCGGCAGGAGTATTGTACCTCAGTTTCAATTCCTGCTTTGAATGGGTTGCGCTTACACTACTCATAACGGACAGCGCAAAAAAACCTGCAATTAAAATACGTGCTTTCATCTATACCGTTTTTTCAAAATTTATTTCTGCAGAATAACACTGTTTGGTTCGGAAAGCTCTGTTCGAATGTCCTTTTCAGGGTTTAAGCCTTTTTCAAAACGATTATTCTTTATCTGGATATTTTTCACTTTTTCAAAGAAAAACATATATTTATTCCAATGAAACGGTTCAAATTCTGTGTTGTACTTAACAGTATTGTTTCTAAAAATCAGTCCATCGGTAGATTTGGCATACAGCAACGGTCGGTCAAACGTTTCAAACTCGTTATTTTCGATCAATATCCCTGAATGGAAGAACTTTTTTTGGCCTTTCAAATTAGGTCTTTCGGGATAAATGGATATGATGGCACTGGTGAACTGATAATTGGCTGTAAGTGCATTCACAAATTTATTATTTCTGATTATCACCTCTTTACAAGCTCCTGTCTCGAACCAACCATTACAGTCGCCACAAAGCAAAATAGCGGTACCATGTGTATGGTCGAAGAGGTTGTTTTCGCAAATCACACGCCTGGGCGTGCTGAATAATGCAACCGTCGGGGAAGAATTTTCTTTAGTGTCGGGTTTTAGGAAAACAGGAAGGATGGTGCTCTTTGTGGCACAACTAATACTAAGTGTCATTATTAAAATGACAACGGGATAGATGATTATTTTCATTTAGATTTATTGTTGAGTTGATCCGGGATTGACAAAAGTAAAAATAATAATGCTATTTCTGAAATCAGACATATAAAAATTGCTTAATTTCGGCTTGAATTTTGCCTCTCAGAAATGAGATATGTATTAAATCAACACAGATAAAGCCAGGTTCTTTGATCCCACCAATTCTCTTTTATCCTAAAAACAGAATTCAGGAATAGTTCCTGAATTCTCTTAAAAAATCGAGCACACAAACAACTGATGTGAATATCTTTTATTCCTTCGGTTTATTATTACCGTTGAATTAAGCTTTGAAAAATAATATTTATCTGACAATTTTATATGTTTCGGTCTTAATCCCGTCAGATATTTGCAAAATGAAAATTCCGCGGGAACGAACCGGGAGTGAAATGGTTGTCGAAAGCGCATGCTCCTGTACAATAACCGAACCGGTGATGGAAAACAGCCTCAAAGTCTCATTCCCTTTCAGGTTAAATATCCTGATGGCATACGGCAATGTACCGATTCTGTAGATTGAGTTAATGATCTTATCTGTAGCCGTACTTACTGTATTGACATTTATAGTTCCTGAGTAAGTGGAATATGAATTTTCTCTGCCGGCGCGTATGCGATAATAATACGGATTACCAGCATGAAGCCCGGACACCTGATACTGATTTCCGGTAACAAATTGATTTTTATGCACGTACAGGGTATCTACCTGCCCGTGAGTAATTGCTACATCATCAAGCGCCAGATTACCGGTAACTTTATTATAGGTGAATTTAACCGAAGTATAGGCTTTCTCTACAGGAAATGTATAAGTCGGATAATACTTCGAAGTATTCACATACACAAGGCTGTCAATTTTTTTCCAGCCGGATGTATTCTGCACTTCAATTTTCAGGTATGAACCGGTTCCTGATGACGGATAGCGGTACATAAAAGTCAGTTTACTGATGATATCAGGGAATTGTTTTGTAATTAGTGTATCTCCGTTATTTTTAAAACCAAGAGAATTGGGCGATTGACCTGAGCTTGCAACAGTGGTATAATTACCGTTTACGGATCCGTTCCATCCCGTTGGAAGAGGCTTTCCGTTTGTCCCAACATTATTAAACCCTTCCGTTTCAGTTGTCAATTGACCAGAAAGCTGATATACATCCAGATAATATCCTGATGCATAGGGCACTTCTTCCCAGTTGGCAGTAAAGGATGCAGTACCGATATCCGTTGCTGCCATTTCTACAGGAATTTCAAGTCCGGCAGTTTTAAGTCGCTGGGTATTTACTGTTTTCGCGACAACGCCCGATCTGTACGAAGTGACGTCGTAGGTATAATTTTCTTCAGGTACGAGATTATCCACTAACAACTCATTAACTATACCAACAGATTTATTCTTGAAAATATAATTACTTTCCGCAGCAAAATTCATGGAATGGGTACCAATCTTATCGAATCGATCATAGGCATATTCTATCCACTGACTTAAATCAAAATTATTCGCCGGATGAGTAATATTAGCTTTTCTCTTCAGAATTTTATCCGTACCCCAGCTATAGTCGGCTCCTCCGTTTATTTTTCCGACTGCATCTATCTGAAGTCCGTTGCGGAACAAAGCAACGGCATCATTCCCATTGAAAGCGCAAATTGAATCGGCAAACATATTCGCTTTGCTTTTCAGGTCGTTGCTCACAGGATTGGATGACGATGGCGGGTTGTACACTATCACATATGTCTGATTATTGGGCAATATCCCGGCTAGTTTTTGAGTTACCACAAACCCACCCTGTCCGTTAGTTTGTTTTCGCAAGGTATATTTTGATAAATCCACATCAGCGCCTGTTCCGTTGAACAGCTCAAGTGCCTTATCATTGGATGCACCTTCGACATACCCCGAAATAATTAAATCGCCGGCTTTTGTATCGCCTTTATATAATGAAACAGTATAATTAGTGGCATACGGATCCTCGAGCCAGTGAAGTATTCCTCCTGCGGGCGTGATTTCGGTAGGTTCTGTTGTCATAAATTCAGAAGTGGCAACTCCTCTCACCGGAATACGGGTAATTTCAGTCAGTCCGCCACCCTGAATAAGCAACGTATCAACTGTGGTGCCGGTAGTTGTGGGTAAGTAATTAACCTGCAGATTAAAACCGGCTTGTGCATCGGCAACTGAGATTGTAGTTGTTGAGAGCGACAAAGAAGAACTGTTTCTCAAAAAGGATACAGTCAGCGGTGAAGTAATATTCATCCCCTGTACAGTAAACTTCTGTGTTTTAGTTACATTCAGCAATACAACTCCAAAATCCAGCTTGAACTTACGGCGCGGAGTTACCAGAAATGCTCCGGTTTCTTCTGGAAAAGTAAATTCGCTGAGGGTGTCCTTACCCCAGATGTAGGAAGGCAATTGCGGAAAATCAATAAACGGATTTCGATTTCCCTGGATGGCATAGATGCTGTCATTACGGTTAATTTCTTTCTGGCTGACCGGATCATTTGCGCTCCATTTTAAGAGCAGATCAACAGCCCAAGATTTCCATGCGGGGTAAATTGTATTGGTGAGCATGGGCGAGTTCCAAAGCGGTGCCAAATCTTCGTATATGGTGGAAATATAGAGATAGGAACGCGCAAAATCACCTTTATATTCATCTGCCGGTTCAAAACAATTATCGGAATAGACTGTACCAAATCCATTAGGGCCTATTTTTGATTTACCGTTATCTAGTACCGGAGTTCCTGTAACTTCACCAAGGGGAAGATTGTTTTTAATTCCATTGGTGGTTGCATCAGCAGGATACAGATGAAAAAGATCCTTGTATGCCGTATTTTCATACGCACCCCACCAGCTTTTGGGAAATGAGTGTTCGATTGCCATTCCTTCAACCGAATTGTAGCCACTGAAACTCCGGACAGTATTAGAGTACATGTCCCTCACAGTTCCATCCGCATTACGGTCGGTAGAGTAAAAACCCTGCCAGGTAAAACCAGGTCCGCTTCCATAATCCAGTACGGCTAACGGAGAAGATATCTCGTGAAGTGTGGTTTTTAATTCGGCTTTCTTCTTACCACGTACAAAATGATAATAACCTGCAGGTATTGCACCCTGACTGATAATTACTGAACATAATATTATTGTAAGTAAAAAATATCTTCTGGAATTGTACATTACCTGACATCAATTAATTTATAATATGCCAAATGTAAGACATTTTTAATAATGTATTACAAACGCAAACTCTTTTTATCATCTGTTAATAAAAAGAGTTTGCATAATATCTTATAAGGCTGATTTATTTCCACCTTTTGGTAATGTCGCTGTATGCATCAATGCGCCGGTCGCGGAAAAATGGCCACCAGCGTCTTACTTTTTCTGTTCTCAGCAAATCCAGATCAAACAAAATGTTTTCTTCTTCGCTTTCTGAAGCCTGTACGAGTATTTCGCCCTGCTGGCCTGCAATAAAACTGCTGCCCCAGAACTGTATACCATTTGTAACGCCGGAAGGATCAGCCTCATACCCTACCCGATTGCATGCTATCACCGGGATTCCGTTTGCTACAGCATGGGCACGTTGTATTGTAATCCACGCTTCCCGTTGACGACTTTTCTCGTCAACAGTGTCGGTGCTCTCCCAACCAATGGCTGTAGGATAAATGAGCATTTCCGCTCCTGCCATCGCCATCAGGCGAGCTGCTTCGGGGTACCACTGATCCCAGCATACAAGCACACCCAGTTTTCCTAGGGATGTTTGAATAGGTTCAAAGCCCAAATCGCCCGGAGTAAAATAAAACTTTTCGTAGTACGCGGGATCGTCGGGGATATGCATTTTGCGGTAGATGCCGGCAATGTTTCCGTCTTTTTCGAGCACTACGGCAGTATTGTGAAACAATCCGGGAGCCCGTTTTTCAAACAATGATAAAACAATAACCACACCAAGTTCGGCCGCCAGTTTTCCAAATTGTTCAGTTGATGAACCGGGGATGGTTTCTGCCTGTTCGAAAACGGACACATCTTCGGTCTGGCAGAAATACAAGCCGTTGTGCAGTTCCTGCAGCACAATAAGCTCTGCTCCCTGTGCTGCAACTTTACGGATGTTACTTTCTAATTTGATTATATTTTCAGCAATATCAGCTGTGTTTGATTGCTGTATGAGTGCTATTTTCATTTTTATACGAATTACACGATTCCATATGAATTTATACAAATGCCGGAAACTGCATAGTTACACAATGCAGGGAGCCGTGCTGTTTAATCAGCGCACGGCAATCTACACGGACGATTTCATGATCCGGGAATGCCTTCTGAAGTTGCTGACGGGCAATTTCATCTTTAGGAGAATTGTATACCGGCATAAGTACTGCCCCATTGATTATCAGAAAATTGGCATATGTGGCAGGCAACCGTTCACCATTTTCATCATATACCGCATCAGCCATCGGAAGAGGGATAAGACAGAAGCCTCTCCCTAAATCCCTCTCCCCAGGAGAGGGACTTGAAGAGTGAAGGCTAAATTGTTTTAGTTCCTCTTCCATTTTTTTGAGTTCATCGTAGTGTTCGTCCTGTTCGTCATCACATTTTACATAAGCGATGGTGTGGTCGTTGCACAAACGGGCGAGTGTATCCACATGACTGTCGGTATCATCGCCGGCCAGATAACCGTGATGAAGCCAAAGTACTCTCTCGGCACCCAGATACTCTTTAAGCCTGGCTTCCACTTCATCTTTGGTCATATTATTCCGATTGTCGGAAAGCAGACATTCGGCAGTGGTCAGGATTGTTCCTTGTCCGTCGCTTTCGATGCTGCCACCCTCCAGGACAAAATTGAGTCGGTTACGATATTGTACATTCCCTGGAAATATATTTTTCTCAAATAATCTTTTAGTTATCTGATTATCCAGGTGTGCCGGAAACTTCATTCCCCAGCCATTGAAGGTAAAATCCAGAACAGCCGGTTTCCCGTCTTCAAAAACAGTAATTCCTCCATGATCCCGCGCCCAGGTATCGTTGGTTGGCAGTTGGGTAAAACGAATTCGAGCTGCATCAACATTAGACAGTAAAGTTCTGACTTCCTGCTCATCAGCACAGACAATCAGCAGGTTTTCTCTTCTGCTTATTTCCCGTGCAATATTTACAAAACAGGCATTTACCTCATCGAGCATATCGACCCAGTCGGTTGCGGAGTGCGGCCAGGTGAGCTGTACAAACGACTGCGGTTCCCACTCGGCAGGAAGACGAACAGAAAAACCCCCTACCCCCCTAAAGGGGGAACAAGAAGAGGATTTGAGAGATTTTGATTTTTTTTCTAACAATTTATTCTTGTACTTATTCAAATAACTAATAACCAATAACTAATAACTAATAAC
>JAFNAU010000084.1 GCA_017860335.1 Bacteroidota bacterium | reverse complement strand
CGTTTACGATTAGCAGCCATAATAAAGAGGTTTACGGTAATTAATTCTACAAAATTAGGAAAAAATAAGTGAACCCCTTCAAAAACTGTGCAAAAATGGTTACAGGAAAGAAACTCAGTCCCGTAATTTTGCGAAGTGAGACTGTTCTGTAAATATTCCCGGGATTTCCATATTTTACTTCGTCGAGTCTATAAAAGCTCATTTTAGTATTATCTCATTGTTGATTTGGCAAAATATTGAGTTTATCAAATCAACAATTTGTATTTAAAATTCGAGCCAAAAAGATGATTTCCATTTATTCATTATCCATTTGAAGTTAAAAGCAGCTGCTGGAGCATCACATTAATATTATCGCCTGTAATTCCTTTGTAGAAATTACGATTTTAACAGTCATCTGTTTTTAAATGACCATTTATGAGTCCTATGGCGGCTCTTCTTCAAACAATTGCCAATTCACTTTATTGGCTAAAATGTACATTGGATGTTTTTGGTTTAACATATCCTCTAAACCTAAAAAACTTCTCTGGTTGGTATTTTTCTTCTTTGATTGCATTATTTATCTGCAAGATTTATGACTCAAACATACTAAAATTTGCAGAAACACGCAGCTATTTTACATAATATATCATTGATTTCCTATTACTTACTGAGTTCTTAATGGTCGACCAAGCAAACAAGACAGTTGACAGATGTAAGCATTTATACAAACAAGAGCAACAAACCTATGAGATTTGTTGCTCTTGTTTCAGTGACTCCGTTGGGATTCTAACCCAAGACCTTCAGAACCGGAATCTGACGTTCTATACAGCTGAACTACGGAGCCTTTGTTAAATAACAGTGCAAAGATAAATAAATTATCCCGAACTGAAAAAAGTCCGGGATAAAAACACGGTTAGTTTCTCCTCTATTTTTGGTTTTTAAGCATCTGATCAGTCTCTGCGACCCATGAAAATCATGATGTAATAGAACAGAGTTGCCATGGAACCCAGAGCAGCTACGACATAGGTATATGCAGCCGATTTGAGAGCACCGGTAGCAGCGTCGCGGGTTTCGTAATTGGTTATCCCGGCATTACTCAGCCACGCTACAGCGCGTTGACTGGCGTTAATTTCCACCGGAAGGGTTATGATGCTGAATAAAGTGGTGAGACCAAAAAGTATTATACCAAAAAACAACAAACCAGGAAAGACCTGCAGCAATAAAATTCCGCCCAGTAAAATCCATTGAACCCAACTAGATGTAAAACTGACAACCGGAACCAGTTTGGAACGCATGGTTAGCGGAGCATACGCCGTTGCATGCTGAACAGCATGTCCGCATTCATGAGCTGCAACAGCTGCAGCAGCCACACTATCGGAAGCATAAACCGCTTCACTAAGGTTTACTGTTTTGTTGGCTGGATTATAATGATCAGTAAGCTGTCCGGCGATGGAAATCACCTGAACATCGGTAATACCGTGATCGCGCAGCATTTTCACAGCCACATCCCGACCTGTCATTCCTGAAGGAAGTGGAATTCTGGAATATTTCTTAAACTTGGATTGAAAATTGGCCTGTACTATCCAGCTGACTAAAGCTACCAATCCAAAAAGCACATACGAGTAAATCATAATTATTTTTTCTTTAAATGTTATTGAATACAAAGCATCAAATTTCACGCCAAAAAATCAGACTGACAAAATGGCAGAAATACCAACATTTCAAACTCTGCATTCTTTAGAACATACACGTCCCCAGTCAGTTAAGTGTACGGCTGTTATTTTTTTTCGGAAAAAAATTTTGATTGTAAAAAAAAATGCCACATGAAGTTTACATATGGCATTACTATGAATTTTTAGTCCTGATGTCTGATTATTGTTTGCTCGCGGTCGGGACCAACGGACACTATTTTCACCGGAACTCCAAGTTCTTCTTCCAGAAAATCGAGATATGAATTAAGTTCTTCGGGAAATTCATCTTCGCTTTTTATGGATGTAAGGTCTGTTTTCCATCCGGGAAGTTCCACAAAGACAGGTTCAGCGCCATCGTTCAGATCGAAGGGAAATTCTTCTGTTTCTGCACCATCAATTTTGTAAGCCACGCAGGCTTTAATGGTTTCAAAACTGTCGAGTACATCAGCTTTCATCATGATAAGCTGAGTTACTCCATTGATCATGATGGCATACCGGAGCGCTACCAGGTCAATCCATCCGCAACGGCGCGGACGTCCCGTAACCGATCCGAATTCAAAACCGATACGACGCATTTCGTCGCCATCGTGATCGAAAAGTTCGGTAGGAAATGGACCGCTGCCCACACGTGTACAATAGGCTTTAAAGATACCATATACATCTCCGATTTTGTTGGGTGCCACTCCCAATCCGGTACATGCACCCGCACAAATGGTGTTTGAAGAGGTAACGAACGGATAGGAACCGAAGTCAATATCGAGCATGGTACCCTGAGCGCCTTCAGCCAGTACTTTTTTCCCGCTTTTCAGGGTATCATTAATAAAATGTTCGCTGTCAATAAACTGAAACTCTTTGAGTTTTTCGATGCCTTCGAACCACACCTTTTCGAGTGCCGGCAGATCAAATTCTATCTGATAATGCTTCAGTATGTCGAGATGCCGGTTGATGGCCGCTTTGTATTTTTCATCAAAATTGTGAAGCAGGTCGCCCACACGAAGGCCGTTACGGCTCACCTTGTCGGTATAGGTTGGTCCGATACCTTTACCGGTTGTACCAATTTTTCCACTACCCTTGGCCGACTCGTAAGCCATATCCAGCAAACGGTGTGTTGGCAGAATTAAGTGGGCTTTCTTTGATATTCTCAGTCTGTCGGTAAGCGTGTGTCCCGATTTTTCGAGTGATTCCACTTCCTCTTTGAACAGAGCCGGATCGAGAACAACGCCATTACCAATTACATTGATTTTATCTCCCTGAAATATTCCGGAAGGAATTGAGCGTAACACGAATTTGCGTCCTTCGAACTCGAGGGTATGGCCGGCATTGGGTCCGCCCTGAAAACGGCTGATGACGTCATAAGAGGGTGTTAATACGTCAACAACTTTTCCTTTGCCTTCGTCGCCCCACTGAAGGCCTAACAATACATCTATTTTCATTTGTCTGAATTTATTTTTCTGTCTTATAAGCTCTCCGGCTCAGAAAACAGACTGTAAATTTATTCGATTAAAGCTTTTTTACTCCGTTTTTTTTTTGCGCGCTGCATTTGCTGCACAGCCCATACACGTAAAGTGTATAGCGTGAAGGTTCGAACCGGGGTATCTTCTTTTTCTGTAAAAGTTTTGATATGGTGACATCGGGTACTTCCCGGATTTTGCCGCAACTGGTACAAACCAGGTGATGATGAAAGATGATGCCAAAAGTCTTTTCATATTGTGCCATCTGTTCGCCAAACTGATGTTTCACAATAAGATTACATTCCTGCAACAATTCCAGGGTGTTATATACGGTAGCCAAACTCACCTGATACTCTTTCGGCATCTGATTATATATCAATTCGGCATTGAAATGCCCCTGATGTTTATAGATACAATCAAGTATTGCATATCTTTCACGCGTTTTCCGGTATTTGTTTTTTACCAGATAATCGGTAAAAGTCCGTATCAAATCTTCATGTGAATTTTCTTCCTTCATTCAAGAGGTGCTATTTTTTTAGGGAAACAAAAGTACGACAATTTGATGAGACTTTCAATTAAAAATTCAAAAAAGATATTTCCTGCGACACTTCGCTAAAAATATACCTTTTTGATGGTTGGTCGGAGTTTTTCATATAACTGATTTCTTCGTAAATCTTGTCCGAAAGCTCCTTATTGGTTCTGCATAAGCGGCTCAACATCAAAGCAATGGATTTATAAAGATGAAATTCAGCAGTATCTGAAATTTCAAGTGCGCGCTGAACGAGTTCGTCACTTTGGCTGTCGTCAATACTTTTCCAGATGCGTGCTCCGAGATTGAACGCGGTAATCTGATGCCAGAGCATATCCGATTTTGCCCAGCGGAGACAGAGTTCCGCGGCATAAGGCAATTTGGCAAACAGGTTCATGCAGCATTGTTCTACGATTTCGGGATGAGTGAGCAAAACGAGCCATTCGTCAGCCATTTCGGGTGAGAAACTATCAACAGGCTGGAGCAGTGTTGCCAAAATCATGGTTTCGCGTATCTGCAACGCCCATAAGCGCTGCGCTAAATCCTTGTTTTGATCATATCCGGCAGCTATTTGTTTCAGTCGCAGGATGTCGACCCCGAAGTTCTGCTTATAGCGGATGCCGTTTTCCTTCATCTTATCCGAAACCACACCGTTCATCGACAGCCTTACTTTTTTCCGGATTTCTTTTATTGTGTTGTCTATCTGCTCATTCTGAATAAAATACTTCATACACTTTATTTTTTTGTAAACATTTTTCTTTTAAAAACTTGCACAGTTTGCGATTCAATGTTATCTTTGCACTCGCAAAAGCATGGTGGTTGTAGCTCAGTTGGTCAGAGCGTCGGATTGTGGTTCCGAAAGTCGCGGGTTCGAGCCCCGTCTCCCACCCTACAATAGAAAAGGAAATTCAGCAATGAGTTTCCTTTTTTCATTCTCTATGGCTTCTATTTTTTATTGTAGTTCCATCCGGGAGTTGTAGTTCGACAACAGTGTGACGACATGCACGATACCGGTGATTGTAGTTAATGTAATAAGCACCTGAACTATTGCCTGAAACAGGTTGTAAAATTATAAAAAATCAATTCAGGATTACTTTAATGCTTCATATTTTAACTTATAAACAGCAAAAGCTATCAATATATCGGCTATATAATTCTATTTCTTGTTTTTGATACTAAAACCTTACAGAAAAAAATAGTATCTTTGCGCCGTATTTTTATCAACAATAAAATATCTTATAACATGCAAATACTTAAATTCGGCGGGACTTCCGTAGGTTCGGCAACCCGCATGAAAGATGTGGCCAAACTCATCAGCGATGGAAAACAAAAAATAGTTGTACTGTCTGCTATGTCAGGCACGACAAACAATCTGGTAGAGATAGCCGATTATTTTTACAAAGGTAATACATCCGGTGCGTTGGAAAAAATCAATCTGCTGGAACATAAATACAACGAAGTGATACAGGAACTGTATTCCACTCCGGAAAAAGCTTCTGAAGCTGAAAGGATAATCCTGTCCCATTTCGATTTTTTGCGTTCTTTCTCTAAAAGCGTATTTACATTATTCGAAGAAAAAGCAATCCTGGCTCAGGGTGAATTGCTATCGACCGCCATGTTCCAGCTTTATCTGGAAGAAGCCGGTAAAAACAGCATTCTTATTCCTGCACTTGAATACATGCGAATTGATAAAAATGCAGAACCGGATGCAGCTTATATTGCCGAAAATCTGAAAAAAATCCTGTCGGAAAATCCCGATAAGGAAATCTATATCACACAGGGATACATCTGCCGTAACTTCTACGGTGAAATTGACAACCTGCAACGCGGCGGAAGCGACTACTCGGCTTCCCTGATTGGAGCAGCCGTGAAAGCCGAGGAAATTCAGATATGGACTGATATTGACGGCATGCACAACAACGACCCCCGTATAGTACAAGGCACAAAACCGGTTCCTTATCTTCACTTTGAAGAAGCAGCCGAACTGGCATATTTCGGTGCAAAAATCCTGCATCCGACCTGCATTCTGCCCGCTAAACTCAATAATATTCCGGTTAGACTGCTCAACACCATGGACCCGGAAGCACCGGGCACTCTTATTTCCAACAAATCGCGCAAGGGAGTGATTGAAGCTGTTGCTGCCAAAGACGGTATTACAGCCATCAAGATTAAATCGGGACGTATGCTGCTGGCACATGGCTTCCTGCGCAAAGTTTTTGAAATATTTGAAAGCAATCAGACTTCCATTGATATGATCACGACTTCCGAAGTGGGTGTGTCGGTATCAATTGACAACAGCAAACGACTGGAGGAAATCGTAAACGATCTGAAGAAATTCGGTACGGTAACCGTTGACAAAGATATGGTCATCATCTGCGTTGTGGGCGACCTGCCTTACGAAACGGTTGGTTTCCAGGCAAAAGTAGTAGATGCACTGAAAGATATTCCTATCCGCATGATATCTTACGGAGGTAGTAATTACAACATCTCCATCCTGGTAAAATCGGAAGACAAAAACAGGGCGCTTAACCAGTTAAGTGAAGCATTATTCAATTAAAAAAAACAAACAAACCGGTAAGACAAAACTTATCGGTTTTTTAAGAAACAAATCTCAGAAATCTATGTTAAAAGCTCAATACCCCCTCGAAAAATTCAGGAACATCCCTACGCCATTTTATTACTATGATCTGGATGTACTTCGCAACACATTGAAGGAAATTAATGAACAAACTACAGGTTACAACTTTGAAGTACATTATGCGCTGAAAGCGAATGTCAATCCGGAAGTGCTGAACATAATCAGGGAAGCTGGACTTGGTGCTGACTGTGTAAGTGGCGGCGAAGTGCAGGCTGCTGTAAATGCCGGAATTCCATCATCCAAAATTGTATTTGCCGGAGTGGGTAAAGCTGACTGGGAAATTAATCTGGCTCTTGAGAACGACATATTCTGCTTCAATGCAGAATCTATTCCTGAACTGGAAGTAATCAATGAGCTGGCTACCGCCAAAAACAAAACTGCCTCTGTTGCTCTGCGCATTAACCCGAATGTGGATGCCCATACACACAATTATATAACCACCGGGCTGAATGAAAACAAATTCGGCATCAACATGGAGGATATCGATAAGGTAATCAGCGTATTGCCCGACCTGAGGAACATCCGGATGATTGGCATCCATTTCCACATTGGCTCACAGATTACCGACATGACCGCCTATCACAACCTTTGTGTGCGTATTTCGGAAATTGAAGATATTTTTGCTTCGAAAAACATATTTCTCCAGCACATCAATGTAGGCGGCGGACTGGGTATCAACTACGAGCACCCCAACCATTTCCCCGTTCCCGAATTCGAAACTTATTTCAGAACTTTCAAGGAACATTTCAAACTACAGCCGGGTCAGACCCTGCACTTTGAGCTTGGCCGTTCGGTGGTGGCTCAGTGCGGAAGCCTCATCTCGAAAGTTCTGTATGTGAAAGAAGGTTCCACCAAGAATTTTGCCATCCTCGATGCCGGATTTACCGATCTCATTCGACCCGCTTTATATCAGGCTTATCACCGGATTGAAAATCTGAGTTCGGATTTACCTGTTGAGAAATATGATGTTGTTGGTCCTATCTGCGAATCGTCCGATGTTTTCGATAAAGACTGCTACCTGAACAAAACCCGCCGGGGTGATATTATTGCTATCCGGTCGGCAGGAGCTTATGGCGAAATCATGGCATCGCAATACAACCTGCGCGCACTGCCAAAAGCCTACACATCGGATAATATCTGATTTTTAGTGCAGTTTTTCACATTTTTAATCACTTAACCGGATTTACTGTTTTTTTCAGAATATGAATATTGGTGAAATACATTTTACGTATATTGAATTGAGTTGGTTGCTGGTATTGCTTGTCGCTTTCTTCTTTCAGCTATACTTTTATCTGCGTTACATTGCCGGGGTACTGCGTCACCGCCGACACATCAGGAAGGGAAAAATTAAATTTCAGACCGCTGATACTTGAACAGGATTATCCGGAATATGAAGTAATTGTGGTGAACGATGCTTCGATGGATTACACGGACGATTACCTCTCACTGATGACCAAACAGTGCCCAAATCTGCACACTACTTTTGTACCTGCAGGAGCCACCAACCTGAGCACCAACATCAAATACGACACGTTATTTATCGCCCTTCAGTACCTGGGAATGGCCATTGCACGCAAACCTTACATGGGGGTAGGACGCAATCTGGCTTACCGTAGCGAAACATTTTTCAGGATGAAGGGATTTGCCTCCACACTGCATCTTCAGTCGGGCGACGACGACCTGATGGTAAACCGGGGTGCAACAGGACGAAATACTGCTGTAGAAATTTCGTCAGAAAGCGTTACCTGGTCAGTACCAAAAAATACGTTCAAACAATGGTTTATTCAAAAGGAACGCCATCTGTCGGTTTCGAATCAATACAGTACCACCAGCAAATTCAGTCTGATACTGGAGCCCCTGAGCCGCGCCGTGTTTTATCTGGCAATTATCTTTGCGGCGATATTTGGCAACTGGATAAGCCTGGCAGCTGCCGGATTTATTTTCGTGCTCCGTTATACCATGCAGGCAATCATCATCAACAAATCGGCCAAAC
>JAFNAU010000083.1 GCA_017860335.1 Bacteroidota bacterium | reverse complement strand
TTATATAGTTTCCTCAATGACCCGGAAAAAACCTGGAGGGAAAAGAATGAATCTTACAAACGAGAAATGCAACTAAGTATCTTTCCAACATAGGGGGGGGCTTAGTTTTATAAAACAATAAAATATATTATTATAAAAAATAAAAATGTCAATACTACGCTGTGCAGATAACTCATACCAGGAGGAGGATTTTGAAAAATCAATCCTTTTCAAAATTCAGATTAAAATATAAAAAAAACTTCCTTGCTGGTCAGGCGAGGAAGTTTTTTTGAAGAGATTGTTGTGATTTTTTTTAGATTAGAGATATTTAGTTACTTAGATTGGTTTTCAAACTTTTTCATTAAAATAGTAAAATTTTACCGTGCTGTACTGTGCTGATATATTAATAAAAAAAAATCAAAATGAATTCCTTTTTATTATTTTAGTTTCCAGAAAACGTTGTGTTGGTTCTTTTTTTACAATAAATTCAGCAACATAATTTCCCATTTCTTCCCAGTCAATGGAGATGCTCGATATTCCGTTTTCAATTACTTCGTAAAAAGGCATATCGTTGTATGCTAACAAACCAACATTAGTGCCTAATTTTAATCCTGCCTCGCGGCTCTTTTTTATCATTTTTACAACGTCTTCCTGTTTTACAACAATGTAAAAATTATCTTTTTCCATTGTTTGTTCAGAAATTTCTTCACAAATCTCACCGATAAAATCATTGTCGTTGCAAAATTTTATAAACCATTCCACGCTACTTCTCGGATGTCTGTGTAACTTATTGATAACAAAAAGTAAACGCTTATACTTCTTCAGGTCATCTTTAATTGTTGTCAGCGCATCGTAGAAGTTTTCATCAAAATCCTGACAGATATAAGAGCGTCCGTCTTTATCAAATTTTCCAAAATCGAGTAATAATAATTTGCTACTGTCAATTTTTTCAAGAACTTGCGAAAATTCGTCGTTTTTATAGTTCATGATAAGATATTGGTTATACCTGCCAACAGAACTATTCAAAATAGTATTAAAGAGATTTTCGTTATACTGGTGAAACCATAAATCGATTTTCGTGGTTTCAGGAAGTTGTTTTATAATGCTATTGTACAGAACATCTTTGAAGGATGTATATTCATCCAGCAGAAGCAGAACATTTGAATTCTGACTTGCAACAAAATAACTTTTCCCCTGAAGCGAATCAATTACACCTCTTTCTTTAAGTTCCAGAAAAGCCTTAAAGACAGTATCTCTTGACACATTATGTTTTCGGCTCAACTCATTAATGGATGGTAACTTTTCACCAACCTTATACTCACGAACAGTTATCAACTGAGCAAGGTAATCAGCCAATTGCTGAACTTTTGTGCTTTTATTGTCAAAAACAAACGGCATTTTCTAAAGGTTTAACTGTTCTGTGCTGTGCTGATACAAAGATAGTTCTAAATAATAAGTTTTCTTCTTAAAAAAACATGTTCTATGGCATGTTTTGCTGGAAAAATTCAAATAATTCAGTTAAATCATTGGGAATATATTGAATAATAGCAAATATCGTATGATAAATATCATAAATCATACCAGATAAGTAGAAAATAACTGAAATCAGATTTACTTAATACGTTTAATAATGCTATATGACTGGAAAATACCCAATTCGCCCGATTTGCTTAAATCGAGATTAGCATTTGCCTGATCATTCAGATACAGATAGGCAATACCGCGGTTAAAGTAAGCTTCTGCAAAATCGGGGTCAATTTCTATCGCTTTAGAATAAGCAATAATGGCAGATTTGTAATTTTTCAGGGAACAGAGTATATTGGCTTTATTGTAATATGCAAACGAAAAATCAGGAGCTAAATCAGTTGTTTTATCATAATCGCGAATTATCAACTCATAGTTAAGTTTATTACTTTCATCTTTTACCGCGATATTTGTCTTGTTTTTTTCGTCAGATTTTTCCTCATTTTGATTATAATTCTGATATTCAATCATTTTACAGCGAAGATTAGCACGTGTAAAATAAGCCAAGGTAAAATCTGTATGTAGCGTGATGGCGTGGTTAAGATCGTCAATAGCACTTGAATAATCCTGAACATGTGAAAATTCCAGAGCGCGCAAGAAATATAAGTTGGCATCTTCGGGATTATTTTTTATTCGTTCTGTCAGTTTGTTAATTTCATCAAACCGGCTATTGATAAGATCGGCAGTAAATGTTACTACATCGTTGGTAATTTTCAGTGAGGATGATAACATATTTTCGCCGTTAAATCTTGATATTAACGGATGATATGTGTTCGTCCTTCTGGTTTCCTGTACCCGTGCAAAATAATTCAGTTCAAAGTTCCGCTCATTTTTCAGATCAGCAAAGCTGTTTTGAATTTCACCCCGGACACCTTCGCCGTACTTGTTTTCATATTTTTGATCATCAGTATCTCTGACTATCAGTTTTTCGAGAAGATTAACTGATTTTTTCAGATCATTAGCCGGAGTTTCTTTTGCGATCTGATTCTTAGCTACAAGGTTTTGTTTGCGTTTATAGTAATCCTTATTGTTTATTATCTCTGATGCAAGACTCCGGTACTGGTCAGCTTCTTTCTTTCTTCCTGTAGCACTTTTTGCATCGGCAATTCCGTAATATGCCGGCACAAAAAATGGATATTTCTTCAATATGAAGTTAAAATCATTGATCGCCGCAGTCATATCTCCGACTTTCAGCTCCATATACGCTTTTTGTAAACGTGCTTCATAGTTTGTAGTGTCGGCTGTCACCACTTTCTCCAGATCTCCGATGGCATTGTTGCTGTCTCCCAGGTTGGCTCTCAGCAACCCCCGGTTGTAGTAGGCCAGTGTGTTTTTGGGGTCAAGCCTTATTGCTTCATTGTAGTCACTCAGAGCCAGATTGAATTTATTTCGTTGTACATTCAGAATTCCCCGGTTAATATAGTCACCCGGATAGGTCGATTTATAAGCAACAGCCTTACTGTAATCCTCATAAGCACCGTTTTCATCTTTTTTCAGCATTTTAATCAGCGCCCTGACACTGTAACCCATAGCATTTGTACTGTCCGATAATATATGCTTATCCAGTGATGCCATAGCTGCCGCCGTATCTTTCATCGCCAGCTGAATTCTTCCGATTTCATAATCAATGCCCCGGGCTTTTGGATTTAACTTACGATAAAGACTCCAGTCATTAATTGCTCCTTCAAAATCGTTGTTTCTTTCCTTTGCTTCACCGCGGTTTGCAATAACATCTGTATTTTCGGGACTGAATTCCAGCGCTTTATTGAAGTCAAAAATTGCTTCCTCGTATTTATTGATGTTGTTTCGGGCATAACCACGCGCAAAATATGCCTGCGGAACGAAAGGATTTCTTTCAATAGCCAAAGAACAGTCCTGTTCGGCTCCTGTATAATCTCCCAGACTGATTTTTGCTATTCCTCTGTACATATAAGGCTCAGCCAGGTAAGGTTTAATTTTGATAACCTGATTGAAATACTGGATGGAGAGGACAAAATCTTCATAATACAGCGCATTTTTACCGATATTCATTATACGGTCCGTATTCCACTGACTAAATGACAGTTGGGCTATAGCTAAAAATAGAACTGAATAAATTAACTTTTTCAAAAGTGCTACTGTTTAATGGTTATTTCATGAAAACCGGAAAATATAAACTGATACGTAATTATATGGGTTATTCGCAGGCTTCGTTCGGATTAAAATCTGCCGGTACATCAAACTGATCGTTGTATCTGTATCCCAGTTCCGGATTTGCATATACTTTTTTCATATAAATAGCCCAAATTGGCAATGCCATACTTGCACCCTGTCCCTGAGCCATCCCATCAAAATGTATGGAACGTTCTTCACCTCCAACCCATACGCCTGAAACCAGTTTAGGTGTAAAACCCATAAACCAACCATCAGAATTGTTCTGAGTTGTTCCTGTTTTACCACCTACAGGCATTGTGAGACCATACACACTCCGAATACGGCCACCAGTACCTTCATCAACCACACTTCGCAATAGGTAAATCATTTTATATGCTGTGGTTTCACTGAAAATTTCCTGCATTTTTGGCACAAAAGAACCAATTACATTGCCGTTTGCATCTTCGATTCTGGTAACATACAATGGCTCGACACGAATGCCTTTTGAGGGGAAAGCGGTGTAGGCATCAACCATTTCGGAAACAGACACCTCGCAGGGACCAAGTGCGAGTGAAACGACCGGATCCAGATGACCGCGAATACCAAACGACTGCATCAGTTTGACAAGTGTCTCTGGAGTATATTGGTTCATCAGACGTGCTGATATCCAGTTGTTTGAATTTGCCAGCCCCCAGCGCAAAGTAACCATTTCACCCATGCGGGCGCTTGATGAGTTCTTGGGTGTCCAGGGTCCCGATGAAGTTTGAATGGTAATAGGTGCACAGAGTACGCGGTCGCAGGGCGACATTCCCTCTTCCATGGCAAGGGTATATAAATAGGGCTTTACTGTAGAACCAATCTGCCGACGGCCTGAGCTGACCATATCATATTGAAATGCTGTAATATTTGTACCACCCACATAAGCTTTTACATATCCGTTGCTTGGATCCATTGACATAAATCCACAACGTAAAAAATGCTTGTGGTAACGGATGGAATCCATGGGTGTCATAGTGGTATCAATCATTCCGTTGTAGGAGAATACCTGCATGTCTGTTTTTGTGTTGAAGGCTTTGGTGATTTCTGCTTTAGTCATGCCTGCATCGCTCATCAAGCGGTATCTTTCCGACTGACGCATAGCCCTTCTTAAAATATCATCTATTTCCTGAGGTGACAAGTCACGAGAAAATGGTGCGTAACTTCTGCCTTTCTTCTCACGGAAAAAGTTTTTCTGCAATTTCAACATATGTTCTTCAACCGCTTCTTCGGCGTAGTGCTGCATACGTGAATCGATGGTTGTATAAATTTTCAATCCATCCGTATAAATATTGTAATTTGAACCGTCAGGTTTTTTATTTTTTTTGCAAAAACCATATAAAGGATTATTCTCCCAGGCCCATTTATCATCCAGGTATTTTTGTTTCTGCCAATCGGCATAATCGCTTCTGCTGGGTTCATCTGCCATCAGAATCTGACGTAAAAACTCGCGGTAATAGGTTGCCATTCCTTCTTTGTGATCAACGCGTCTGTAATTTAGTTTCAATGGAATTTTGCTCAGCGAATCCCGTTGTTCACGTGTTATCATATCGGCTTTTCGCATCTGGTCAAATACCACATTTCTACGGCCCAAAGTTCTTTCTTTGTGCCTTACAGGATTGAAATAGGATGGATTTTTGCACATACCCACCAGTGTGGCAGCCTGCTCTAAAGACAGATTGTCGGCAGTGGTATTAAAGTAAACCTGCGCTGCAGATTTAATACCCACAGCGTTGTTCAGAAAATCGAATTGATTGAGATACATCGCAATTATCTCTTCTTTCGAATACATTCTTTCGAGTTTAACAGCAATTACCCATTCGATTGGTTTTTGTAAAGCGCGTTTGAAAATATTTCTGGCACTGGGTGAATAAAGCTGTTTTGCCAGTTGTTGGGTTATTGTGCTGCCACCTCCCGAATTTGAACTGGTAAACAAACCGAAAAACACACGAATTAAAGCCTTGCCATCAACGCCGGAATGTTTGTAAAACCGTACATCTTCTGTGGCTATCAGCGCGTTTATTACGTCTTTATCAATTTCGTTGTAGTTAATTGGTACCCGATTTTCCTTGGCCAAAGAAAACCTGCCCAACAGCACCATGTCTGATGAATATATTTCGGTTGCAGCTTTATTGATGGGGTTTTGAAGTTCCTTTATTTCTGGAAGATACCCTAACCAACCAATACTTATCAGTGCAAACATCAATACCAGTGCTCCGATACAAGTATAAAAAAAGCGCCAGAAATATTTTTTTATTTTTTTTCTGGAATCGTCAGTAAGTGCCATATTTATTTCTATTCTGTTTTTATCAATTTGCAAAAATACAATTATTTTCTTCTTAATATTTGACAATAGGTATTTTTTATAAGATTTGTTAATGAGTTTTGAATTTATTAATCACCGCACATTATCAGTTCAGTTATTATCTGATCGGAAATCAGAATGCCTGCATGAGTTAAACGTAGAGATTCATTGTTTATGTATAAAAGTTTCTTTTCAATGTACTTTTCAGCTGATTTTAAGCAGTATTCGGTCCGCTTTTTCCCAAATATCGCTTTTGCTTTTTTCAAGTCAATGCCTTCGACAGTACGCAATGAAACCATTACAAAGTCATTGTATTTATCCTGCTCGCTGAGTAACTCCTTTTCGTACCAGCATTTGCCAGTAACAATCAGATTACAGTATTTCGAAATGGAAGACACATTCCATTGTCTCGATTCCATGTTATAGGAATGTGCTGACGGCCCAATTCCAAGATATGGCTGCTGCTTCCAGTAAGCCGAATTGTGACGCGAACGATAACCCGGAACAGCGAAATTGGATATTTCATACTGTTCAAATCCATTGCCGGTGCATGCTTCAGCCAGATATGCGTACATCGCATTCATGGTTTCATCATCAACCTGAATAACCTCACCTTTCTGGAGTTGTTTCCAGAGCAAGGTTCCCATTTCGTAAGTTAATCCATAAGCCGATATGTGTTGTACATTAAGTGTTAGTGCTTTGTCAATCTGACACTTCCAGGACTGTAATGATTGGTTTGGCAATCCGTATATCAAATCAATACTGATATTGTCGAAACCTGCTGTCTGTGCATCTTTTACTGCATCGACCGCCGTTTCAGCCGTATGGCGGCGACGTATGAATTTAAGTTGTTCGTTATCAAAACTTTGAATACCCATACTTAATCGGTTTATGCCGCTTTTTTTCAGCTCTTCCAGATATGTCAGGTTCAAATCTTCGGGATTTGCTTCGAGTGTTATTTCGCATCCTTCTTCAATACGAAAATTCTCCCGTACTGAATTCATTATTTCCTGAATTTGACTTACAGATAGGGTAGAAGGGGTGCCTCCTCCAAAATAAATAGTAGAAACAGCAGCGCCTCCCAAATAATCTTTTTGAAGAATTATTTCAGCTTTCATTGTGTCCAGCAACTCAGATTGTTGACCGAAGTTGGTGCCTGAAAAAAAATCGCAGTAGCTGCATTTAGTTTTGCAGTATGGAATATGAATATAGATACCAGCCATGTTTATTAGGGAAGAATGATTTTGTAAACAGACAGATCGGTATTTGCTTGAAAAACCCGGATAAGATAGGTTCCTTTTGCCCAGTCAGATGCAGGGATGGATAGATTCTCCGAATTTTCAAATATTTCGAATATTTTTTTAGCCGAAATGTCAAATATTTCGACTTTCGAAACAAATCCGGAAACGATTATTTCTTTGTTTGCATTTGAAAAATAGACCTTCAACTTTTCTGTTTTGCATGGGGAAATGACCGCAGTCTGAGCATTGAACTCGAAAGCTCCCAAATCGGGTGCAAGGCCACTGTAAGCTAATCCGAGATTAGTACCTTTGTCTATCATACTACTCGTTGATACGAGATGCAGCAGGCTGATTTCCGGAAGTGAACCATCAGCCTTACGCGGGGATAGCAGCTGGGTATAATCCAGACTGACAAAATCGGCTGAATTACAGCTAAATCCCGCATTCCAGGTATTATATTCCTGATTAACCTCCTTGCAGGTAAAACTATTTGACGTTGTGCTGCTTAGCGAAGCACTGTTTTTTATTACCAATTTACCGTAACTGCTGTTCGTAAAACCATAATTTCTCTGGTTTAGATACCCGGTACAATTATATAATATCATTGTTCCGTTATCATTATTCTGATCGAAACCCTTTACTTTGTTTTTAACCGATATGCAGTTACGCAATGTCGCATTGTGAGCAGTATAATCACCTCCAAGCTTAAATCCGTT